>NZ_SJOC01000032.1:0-7629 GCF_004331195.1 Acinetobacter sp. ANC 4216
GCTAGAAATGAAAATACGAATGGTTTAATCCGGCAATATCTGCCAAAATCGTCATCGTTTGATGACGTGTCAAACGAACAAATAGAGCAGATAGAATTTGCACTCAACCATCGTCCTAGAAAAACACTAGGTTGGCATACACCGAGTGAAGTTATGGCTGGTTTTTATACTGTTGCACTTGCCGCTTGAATCCGCCAGCTTTTTTATTAACTGTTAAGCCTGTAACTTGTTGTCTTTCATATTTATCTCTAATTACTATTTTTTCTTCATTTATTTCAAATTGACATAAATTAATTGTATTTCTAATAGTCTTGCAAAGAACCCAGTTTTTTTCAATTTTTGTGACAATATCACTAGGGAAAGAATTTGTATTAAATGAAAAAGTTAAATCATCCGAGTAGCGTGAATAAGTAAATTTTTTTCTATTTGCTAGTTTGAATAAGCGATCATCTAAAATTGTACCTATGAAATTAGAAATTATAGGGGAGCATGGGCTTCCTTGTGGAAGATATGATTTATTGCTGATTGGATCTTTGTAACATGCAATTTGGGCAATAGTGACGGCAACTTCATAGTTTGTTTTTAGATTTTTATTTTTAGAAAAATAACCAACAATACGACTAAATGTAATATTGGTGAAAAAATCTTTTAAATCTACATTTATAACTAATTTGGAACCAATATGTAGTTTAGCATTTTCATGAAAACCAAATTTTTGTTCTGAATCTTTACGATAGCTATAACAAAGTTGAGTAGAGCGAAAATTAACCTCATCATAAATTTTAGCTAATAAAATGGCTAACCGTTGTTGTATATATTTTAAATGATTATCAGGAGCTAAAATTTCTCTAGGTTTGCCATTCTTTTTATAAATTAATGCTTTATTATAGTGTTTAGAAATTGGTTGAGCATATAAAATATAACAAAATTGATTGTAATCTATATCTAATAGATCTGCTAAATCTTGCCTATTTTTGCAATTTTGTAAAAGTAATAAATTTGAACTCATAGAAGCTATCTGTGAAAACTCTTATGGCGAACCATCAAGCATTCTCAAAAGAGAGAAAGCCTCAAGGAATTATTAAAATCCTTCTTATACGAAAGAAATTTCAGGAAGACATAAGTTAGCTCATGTCCTGACCCTTAGAAATCAGATTGCGAAACACAATCCATGAATCTATTCACAGATAGCTTATTGAAAATAATATAAAAAATCCTCGCATAAAGCGAGGATTTTTCTTGATCTAAGTATTTAAATCTTAAACACGTTCGATAATCGTCGCGATACCTTGACCCAAACCAATACACATAGTCGCAAGACCAATTTGTGTATCTTGTTGTTCCATCACGTTCAGCAATGTAGTCGTGATACGCGCACCAGAACAACCCAATGGGTGACCCAAAGCAATTGCACCACCGTTCAAGTTCACACGGTCTTGCTGGTCATAAATGCCTAAGCCTTTAAGAACCGACAAACCTTGTGCAGCGAACGCTTCGTTTAACTCAAAAGTTTGGATGTCAGCAATTGACAAGCCAGCACGTTTAAGCGCTTTTTGTGTTGCAGGAACAGGACCAAAGCCCATGATTGCAGCATCACAGCCAGCAACCGCCATAGAGCGGATTACAGCACGTGGCTTAAGACCCAGTGCTTGAGCACGTTCAGCAGACATCAATAACATAGCAGAAGCACCGTCAGACAAAGCTGAAGATGTCGCAGCAGTTACTGTACCGCCTTTCGGGTCGAATACTGGACGTAACGCCTGAAACGCTTCAAGGTTGGCATCCGGACGAATCACTTCGTCGATGTCGCACAGGATTTTGAAGCCATTTTGGTCATGACCTTCAATTCCCACAATTTCGTTTTTGAAACGGCCTTCCTGAGTTGCAGCCCAAGCGCGGCGGTGAGATTCCACACCAAACGCATCCTGTTCTTCACGAGTAATGCCGTTCATGCGACCCAACATTTCAGCGGTTAAGCCCATCATGTTAGACGCTTTTGCATAGTGTTTAGATGCTTCAGGGTTAATGTCGATACCGTGCATCATGCCCACGTGGCCCATGTGCTCAACACCACCAATGATGAAGATATCACCTTGGTTAGTAGCAATTTGTGCAGCCGCGGTGTGGATGGCCTGCATAGAAGAACCACACAGACGGTTAACGGTTTGACCTGCAACAGTCTTCGGAAGATCGGCCAGTAACGCGATGTTACGGCCAATGTTCATGCCTTGTTCAAGCGTCTGGTTTACACAGCCCCAGATCACATCTTCAACTTCGTTGACATCAAACTGGTTACGAGCAACCAAAGCGCGAACCAATTCAGCAGACAAGCTGTCAGCACGTACATTGCGGAACATACCGTTTTTGGTTTTACCCATTGCTGAACGTACGCCATCAACGATGACAACGTCACGCGGATTTAAAGTAGCCATTCACGTTGCTCCTTAACCGTAGAATTTTTTGTTGTTAGCAGCCATGTCACGCAACATTTGTGGCGCTTCATAAGCCTTACCTAAGTGAGCGTATTTGTCGCAAAGTGCAACGTATTCAGCAACACCAGTTTGGTCGATGTAACGGCATGGACCACCGCGGAATGGAGGGAAACCTACACCCATAATCATCGCCATATCTGCTTCAGACGGCGTTGCAACAATGTTGTCTTCCAGGCAACGAACCGTTTCGTTACAGAAAGCCAGCATCATACGGTCAATGATTTCCTGAGCATCAAACTCACGTTTTTCCGCAGTTGCAACAGATGCCACAAGTTCGTACGCAGTTGGATCAACCACTTTGGCTTTCTTGCCTTTTTTGTCCAGTTCGTACTTGTAGAAACCAACATCGTTCTTTTGACCCAAACGTTTTGCTTCATACATGGTCTGGATTGAACCTTTGAAGTCCGGCTTCATACGGTCAGGGAAACCTTCCGCCATCACTTCTGCACCGTGAACGCCAGTGTCGATACCGACAACGTCCATCAGGTAAGCAGGACCCATCGGCCAGCCGAAGCGTTCCATCACTTTGTCGATTTGCTGGAAGTCCGCACCGTCTTTAAGTAACAGGTCAAATGCACCGAAGTAAGGGAACAATACACGGTTCACAAGGAAGCCTGGGCAGTCATTCACCACGATTGGTGTTTTACCCATTTTCTGAGCAAGAACAACAGTGGTTGCAATCGCTTCAGCAGATGTCTTTTCACCACGGATCACTTCGACCAATGGCATCATGTGTACCGGGTTAAAGAAGTGCATACCCACGAAGTTTTCAGGACGTTCCAGGTTTTCAGCCAGACGTGTGATTGAAATTGTAGACGTGTTAGAAGCAATAATCGTGTTTTCACGAACTTTTGCTTCAGTTTCTTTCAGAACGATGCCTTTGACTTTAGGGTTTTCAGTCACAGCTTCAATCACGATGTCGACTTCTTTGAATTCGTCATAGCTTAAAGTTGGACGGATGCGCGCAAGCGTTTCACCCATTTGCGCAGGTTTCATTTTCTTGCGTTCAACTTGTTTCGTTAAAAGACCATTGGCTTCTTTCATACCCAAAGCAAGTTGTGGGTTGCCAATGTCTTTCATGATGATTGGTGTGCCTTTGCTTGCCGCCTGGTAAGCAATACCACCACCCATGATACCCGCGCCTAGAACGGCTGCCTGGTTGACAGGGTGCGCACCTTTTTCATATTTCTTGGAAGTTTTCTTCACGATCTGGTCGTTGATGAATAAACCGATCAACGCGCCCGCTTGTGGCGTAATCGCAGCTTTTGCAAAGCCTTCAGCTTCTACTTTTAATGCTTCGTTACGTGGAAGGCTTGCACCTGCCTGTAATGAATCGAGAAGAAGTTTTGGCGCCGGGTATTGAGCCGGGTTTGCTTTCGCAAGCACTGCACCTTTTGCTGTGTTGAATGCCATCATTTGTTCAAGCATATTCAACTTAACAGGGTCCAGTTTTTCCTGACGTTTTGCTTTCCAGTCCAAACGGCCAGCAATGGCCTGTTTCACCAGGTCAATTGCAGCGTCTTGCAGTTTGTCCGCAGCAACCACTGCATCAACAGCACCGTCTTTCAGCGCAGCAGCAGGTTTTTTCGGATTAGCCATCGCCATCCATTCAACCGCATTGTCGATACCGATGACACGGCTTAAACGAACCGTACCGCCGAAGCCCGGGAAAATGCCGAGTTTGATTTCAGGCAGGCCGACTTGAGCAGCTTCTGACATCACGCGGTAGTCACACACCAGGCACATTTCAAAGCCGCCGCCCAATGCCATACCATTGATTGCAGCAACTTTAGGAATCTCTAAATCTTCAAATGCATTGAAGATGTCGTGAACAGGCAATGCCCAATCCACAATCGCTTTTTCGCCTTGTGCGAAGTTGTCACCGAATTCAGTGATGTCAGCACCAACGATAAATGTTGATTTACCTGAGGTAACGATCAAACCTTTAATGGCGCTATCTGCTTTTACAGCTTCGATAGCAGCCTTAAAATCTTCAAGCGTTGCACGGTTAAATTTGTTGACCGACTCACCTTGTAAGTCAAAGCGGAATTCTGCAATTCCGTCCGAAAGCATTTGGACGGTAATGGCATTGCCAGCGTGGATCATGCCTGATCTCCTTTATTTTGGAGGACTTCTAAGTTGATGTTGTGAAGCGTGTACGCAATTCCAGCGTACATTTATGCTTCGCCAATCTTACGATAACTATATCCAAAAAGAACATAACAAGTTGTATCAAGCCGTGACGCTAGGGTCATCAATTTTTTTCAACACACCCGGGTAGGGGGCAGCCTGATTTTTAATGTAGCGCTTAAAAATGTGATGAACTTTTTGTTTAGATTAAGGTTTTTTAATAATTTCGTGCTTGTTTATATCGGGTGCAGCGTCACGATTGCAAGCTTTTTATGCCTCTGTTTTAGTCAAAATAGTCAATCCATCAAAATTTTCAGCTCTACAAATGCAGCCTTAAACTGAAATTTTTAAGTTAAAGATCGTGGTTTGGCAGGTTTGAAGGGAAACTTAAGTTTATCAAAGCGAGGTACAGGTGCAGTCAAATACTTGGCCCGGCATTTGACTGCAAGCGTAATGATAACAATGATTATTCGGGCTGAATGATCAATTGCCCTTCAGCAAAATTCACCGTGAGCTGAGCCTTTTCCGGATAATTTAAAAAATACAGCGCCAGAAGCGGTTCCAGTTCGGTGCGCATTCTGCGGGCCAAATGGCGTGCGCCAAAACGGATATCATGATCTTTATAAAAGTGAGCTTTGGCGGCATCGGTCAAAACCACAGCACGCTTTTGATGTTGCAGGCGCTGGTTCAGCTTTTGCAGTTCAATGTCCACCAGTTTCGGCAGGGCCTCATCCTGTACCGCCTGATAATGCAGGGTGCGGTCAATCCGGTTTAAAAACTCGGGATCAAACTTGCGGTACATGACTTTTTCAATAATGCTCCGGGTCGGCAATTTTTTCAGACACAAATCCTGCATTTTCTTCGGCAAGAAATTCAGTTTATCCAGATATTGCTGCGCGGCTTGCGCTCCGACATTGCTGGTCATAAAGATCATGCAGTTACGAAAGTCGATGGTTTTGGTGCCTGAAGTGAGGGTGAGTTTTCCGGTATCCAGAACATTCATTAAACCGCGAATCACTTCAGTTGAGGCTTTTTCCAGCTCATCAAACAGCACCATGCCCGGACGGGTATGGCTGCCTGCAATGGCAGTTTCATCAAACAGGCTATGACCTTCTTTGGAGCCGACATAGCCCGGAGGTGCACCGGTAATGGCTGCCGCATAGTGTTCCTGTGCCAGAGTGTTCATATCGATGCGACAGAAGGCATCCGGGCGACCATAAATCGCCTCGGCAATTAAACGCACGGTTTCAGTTTTACCCACACCAGTCGGGCCGAGCATTAAGGTGACGGAAAGAGGGCGTTCAGGACTGGAAAAATCGGCTTTGACCACATGCAGCATTTTTTCGATTTCTTGCAGGGCAGCATCCTGACCAATAATGCGCTGTTTCAACAGCTGCATGACTTCAAGTGGTTCAAAATGAAAACGCGGCTTGCCAATCAGTTTATCTTTTTCAGATGTGCTATGCGTTGCAGTGACAGGTTTGACGATATGCATGGCGTGATTGGGAGTCGTCATTCAGTTTGATCCAAATTGTTCAGATGGCCTGAGCATAGCAAAATAAGCGCAATTTACTTATAGCTTTTAGCAATCAGGTGATTGCTGGAACTTTGTATGATCGCGATAAAAACAGGCGATTCGCTTGAAAATGGCATGAAAACCATCACATCATGTAGCAAAGTTTATGCAATTTAAATCAGGCTGAATGTGAACGAAAACGCACGAGAACATATTGAAAAGATTTTAGCCCATATGACCACTTTACCGGGCGTGTACCGTATGTTGGGTCAGGACGGCGAATTGTTGTATGTCGGCAAGGCCAAAAATCTGAAAAACCGTGTGTCCAGTTACTTTGTCAAAACCATCGAACATCCGAAAACGCAGGCTTTGGTGGCGCGTATTTATGATATCGAAACGCTGGTAGTTCGCTCGGAAACCGAAGCTTTATTGCTGGAACAAAACCTGATCAAGCTGCATCGTCCGCCGTACAACATCATGCTGCGCGACGACAAATCCTATGTCTATATTTTTGTTTCCAGCGACAAGCCTTATCCGCGTATTGCTGCCGGTCGTGGCAAAGGCAAACATCAGGTCGGCAAGTTCTTCGGGCCTTATCCGAGTGCCTATAATGCGCGGGATACTCTGGTCGTGCTGCAAAAACTGTTTAATGTGCGGCAGTGTGAAAACAGCTATTTTGCCCAACGCAAGCGTCCATGTTTGCAGTATCAGATTAAACGCTGTAGCGCGCCCTGTGTCGGTCTGATCTCGCCTGAAGATTATCAGGAAGATGTCAAAAATTCGATTCGCTTTTTACAGGGCGATACCAAAGAACTGAATCAGGAACTGATTCAGAAAATGGAAGAGGCCGCTGAAAAGCTCGAATTTGAAAAAGCCGTGTTTTATCGTGATCGCATGGGTTTATTGCGTGATGTGCAAGCCAATCAGGCAATTTATAAACTCAAAGGGGAAGCTGATATATTGGCCATTGCCTATCATGCCGGGGTGACCTGCGTGCAGATCATGCATGTGCGCAACGGCAAAATGCTGGGCGGTAAAAGCTATTTCCCGGATATGCAGGGGGATGATCTGGGACAAATGCTTTCGGACTTCATGGCGAACTTCTATTTTCAGGTGGCCGATGAAGTGCCAGCCGAGCTGATTGTCAATGTCGAGCTTGCGGACCGCAAAGAGCTGGAACAGGCGTTGCAACAGGAATTCGGCAAGAAGGTGCAGATCAAGCACAATGTTCGCGAAACCCGGGCCGAGTGGCTGGAACTGGCCAATATGAATGTGCAGCATGCCATTAAAGGCCAGCTGGCCAATCATTTTGAACTGAATGAACGCTTTCATCAGCTGGAACAGGTGGTCGGCCGTCCCGTCGACCGGATTGAATGCTTCGATATCTCGCATACCATGGGCGAAGCCACCATTGCCTCTTGCGTGGTGTTTGATTCGGGCGGTGCACGAAAACGCGATTACCGCCAGTTTGCCATTGATGATATTACCGGC
>NZ_SJOC01000033.1:0-7420 GCF_004331195.1 Acinetobacter sp. ANC 4216
TATCATCGAAAGAACATGCAGTCTATACAGCTTTCTGAATCTGATGGATATCACTTGAAACAGCGCAATAAAATAGAAACCTTATTCAGCTTATTGAAAGGTCAATACAATCTGGTTACAAGCAAATCACGTAGTATTTCTGGATTTCTCAGTGGAATCTATGCATCGTTATGCGCATATCAACTTACCCATCAAAATAAGCCAAAAATTCAAATTATGGGATCAATGGCTTAAACAGGATTCGGGTTAAAGTAATCATGGTCAAAATTTCTATAAATTAAAATGAAAACCAAATAAATAAGCATCTGCTCACGAAAATAATTAAGAACAATAAATTTTAACTTCCTCCTAAAAATGGTAATGATTTTTTAATTAAAATTTATAATCAAGCCGAAGACATTCCTAATATTTTGAAAAATTATTTCAAAATAACACCAGTTAAAAGCTTAAAGATAATAATCTCTTTCATAATTGTTTACACCCTCCTTATTTTTACCATAGGAAGAATTAAAGGGAATTTATGAAAGCAGTTTTATATCCAATTCAATGATGCATTTAATATTTCAATATATTTTCATTGCAAAAATATTGCATTGTGACAAATATGCGTCAATGTACATTCTTGTAATCAAAGTTATATAGAATGTAACTATGTAATAGAACAATATTTAAATGGAAAGTTTAATACTTTATTTTTCAACTATATATTCATTAAATATCAAAGCTTACAATTTGTTTTCTTGCGAATTTTGCAAGTATTTTTAATCGAATTTCAAATGTAATAAAATAATTAGAATGAGACCTAATCTACACTTTCACTCTTTAACACCTTAAAATCTGAAATTTTTCAACCTTTAATCGGGCACAGATGCAAAATTCGATAAAAATAAAATAAGAATAAATTATGTAAAATTTATTTATTTTATGTAGCTTTAATAATAATTTTATCCCTCAATCATTTTTTTAATGATATTTATAAATTAATCGAACAATTAATAGACAGTTAATATGTGTAGCTCAAGTAATTATTACCCCCCTGATCAATATTATTCTCATAACTTGTTACAGTTTATAATCCCTTATTTATCCCGTGATAAAAAGTACTGTTTATTTCTGGATATTGATGGAACATTATCAGAATTTCATCCTGATCCCGCTCAAAGCTTTATTCCATTCACCACCTTAAACACTTTACAGCAGTTAAGTGATTCGAATGTTTCGGTCATCTTCCTTACGGGCCGTTCAGTCCAGGCTGCCTCAGAACTCCTGTTTCCTTTACAAATGCCTATTGCGGGTACGCATGGTCTGGAAATAAAAATCGATGACTACACTCAATTCAGCATTGCGACAGATGCCATTCATTTTTCTTCGCTGCAACATGATGTTCAGAAACGTTGTCGTCCCTACCCTCAACTGTTGATTGAAAACAAGACTTATTCTGTTGCCATTCATTATCGTCAATATCCTGAACTGGCCGATATTGCAAGACAAATTGTTGAAGAGGTCCTGAATACCCATCCTGGACTGAAAATAAATGAAGGCAAATGTGTATTTGAATTGCTGCCCAAACAGGCAGATAAAGGCCAAGCGATTCAAACGCTATTGGAATATTTAAATTTTGAGGATGTTTTACCTGTTTTCATTGGGGATGACAAAACCGATGAATCCGGTTTCAAGGTAATCAATCATTTGCAAGGTATCAGTATAAAAGTTGGACCAGAACCTACCCAGGCACATTACCGACTGAAAAATGTTGAAGATGTTGCTGATTTTCTTGACTTATTTTCACAATTCTTAAAAACACATTGTTTGAGACTGTCTCAAGTATCAGATGGAGAAAAAGCATGTCTAGATTAATCGTATTATCGAATCGTGTCAGTTTACCCCATCCCGATAAGTCTACCGCTGGCGGATTAGCAGTGGCATTGCAGGATGCACTTGCAGATATTGGTGGAATCTGGTTAGGCTGGAATGGTGAAAAAATTGCCAATCATCAACAACCGCATTTTAATCAAACCGAATATAAAGGTGTGGAATACGTTACATGTTCTTTAACCGAAGAACAGTACCAAAACTATTATTGCGGTTTTGCCAATAATACTTTATGGCCGGCAATGCATGATCGCGCCGATTTAATTGAATACCAGGCCCAGCAATATACGACCTATCAACAGGTTAACCAGCTATTTGCCAGACAGCTCAAACAAATGGCCGAACCCGACGATTTAATCTGGGTGCATGATTATCATTTTTTAAGTGTGGCGCGTTACTGTCGTGAAATGGGTATGAAAAATAGAATTGGGTTTTTCTTGCATATTCCTTTTGCCGGCTTAAAAATCTGGAGTTTAATTCCAACCGCCCTTTCCTTGATTCAGGACCTTTGCCAGTATGATGTGGTGGGTCTGCAAACTGAACATGACCAACAGCAGTGTATGCAAGTGTGTAGCCATTACTTGGCTACCCAGCCTATCAATACCCACATGTTAAACTTTAATCATCATCAGGTTACTGTGCAATGCTATCCCATCGGGGTTAACCCTGAACTGATTCAAAAAGTCGCCGGGCAAAAAGATGAAAATACTGCTGCCGTATTTGAGTTTGAGAACCTAAATGATCAGCAAACCATTATTAGTGTCGATCGCATTGATTATTCCAAAGGGTTAATCGAACGGTTTAATGCCCTGGAAGCATTTCTACAGAGCAATCCTGAATATCA
This sequence comes from Acinetobacter sp. ANC 4216, assembly GCF_004331195.1. Lineage (NCBI taxonomy): Bacteria > Pseudomonadati > Pseudomonadota > Gammaproteobacteria > Moraxellales > Moraxellaceae > Acinetobacter > Acinetobacter sp. ANC 4216. The sequence goes on from NZ_SJOC01000033.1 coordinate 2,717, forward strand.
TAAGCATCTTACCGACATCCAGATTGCCTGTCCCTGCCGTATGGAAATTGCTGCATATAAAGATTTATTTGAGCATTTACAATCCAAGGTGGATTGGATTAATCAGGAATTTTCACAAGATGACTGGTTACCGATCAACTGTACCCATGCTACCATTTCACATGATGTATTAATGAAAATTTATCGGCAGGCCAATATTTGCTGGGTAAATTCTTTGCGTGACGGGATGAATCTGGTGGCTAAAGAATTTATCGCCGCACAGGATCCTGAAAATCCCGGGGTATTGATTCTTTCAAAATACACGGGTGCAGCAGCGCAGATGTCTGAAGCATTAATCGTCGATCCTGAAAATTGCAACAGCATGATTCAGGCATTAAAAAAAGCTTTAACCATGGCAAAATCTGAACGCTTGGAACGTTATCAGCAATTGATGAATGGTTTAAAAAGCTTTGATATCAATGACTGGCGTAATGCATTTTTAGCCGACCTGAAAGGCGTTGAAAAAGTGAATATCCTCCCGCCTGTCACTAAAAAATTCCTTTCTAAAATTGCAAATTATTAAATTATCGAAAAAGAAAATTTTATATTTGACCTGTAAAAAAACGAGCATATCCATTTGGATATGCTCGTTCAATTTAACAAGGTCAATTAAAACATCAGGCTGTTTTAACTTGAGTAAAATGGTTCAAGAAAGCAATGGTTAACAGTAATGTCGCAATAAATCCAAAAACCACAGACAAGCCCATCATTTCACTGCTGATCCCGACCAAAGCAGGTCCCAGTAATGAACCTGTATACGCCATGGTAGAAACACATGACAATGCGGCTGCTTTGGACATAACATTTTGACGGCCTACACGTGAAAACATTACAGGAACAATATTGGAACAGCCTAATCCCAGTAAAGCATAGCCTAATAAAACCACGATCCAGTGTGGAGCAACAACCACCGTAAACAGTCCTAGCGCTGCACAAATTGCGCTGTAGATGATGATATTTTTTTCACCTAAAGCCTTGATTAAATAATGTCCCGCAAACCGCCCGGAAGTCATGGCAATTGCAAAGCAGGTATAAGCCAGACCCGCTAAAGCAGGTTTTACGCCATATTCATTGATCAGATAAATCCCGCTCCAGTCCATTGCCGAACCTTCTGAAAGAAACGCAATAAAACACACCAGACCCATCAAAATAATTAAGGGGCTGGGTAATTTTTTAGTCTTGCTTTCAGCTTCAGCCGTATCAGTTTTTTGTTCCTTTTCAATGACCGATAAACTGTTAGGCACAGCCAATATGCTCAAAACCACCAATAAAAGACAAATGACCAAAGCACTCATCAAGGGGCTCACACCTGTTGCAAGTAAGGCAGTAACAGTCATGACTCCGGTCAGGCCACCTAAACTGCACATGCCATGAAACTGGGACATCATGCTTTTAGCGCTGTTTTTTTCCACAATGACAGCTTGTAAATTAATTGCCACACCCAGGCTACCTGCAGCTGTACCGAACAGGAACAAAGCAATGGCCATGATCAAGATACTGCTGGTTAAGGCAAAGGTAGGCAAAACCATCAGCAACAATAAAACGGCTACGGAAATAATGGCACGACAACCCGCTTTCTGGATCAGCAAACCTGTTGCAGGCATCGCCAGCATGGAACCAGCACCGATACATAGCAATAAAGTACCAAAATCGGCATGATTCAGGTGAAGTCGCTGCTGCGCATAAGGTATAAGCGGAGCCCATGCTGCGGTACTTAGACCTAAACTGAAGAAGCTCAGTAAAGTCGATAAACGCTGTGCAGAGTGCTGAGCTGCATGATCCAGATGTGCTGTTTTAGTTAAAAACATATGTGTGCCACCACAAGAAATAGGTTTTTTGGCCGTCCCTTTTCAGGATAATTCCCAGAGAAAAACCCCTGCAGACTTATAGATATTTTCTATAAATTTACAAGGGCTTTAATTTGGCGAAATTATACACAAAAAAAGAACAAATCAATCCTATTTTTTAGCCATTTTAAAAAATATTTTGTAACTGACATAGGGATATAATCAGCTCATAGCGTTAGGCGATCAATAAATTAAAAGCTTTAATCAAAATTAAAATAATTTAAACAAAACAATAATTTATATTTTTTAAATTTTTATCAACCTCATAAGATGATTGAAATTATTATAAAAATTATTCCAAAAATTTTCCTGATTTTTTCACAGAGTTTTATGGCCATTATTTAGAAGGAAAACTAAATTTAAATTTGTTGTTCATCACTATTTTTTATATTTATTTTATAAGATATAAGACTTAATCTTAAAATCACCCGAAGATTCAATATCTTAATTTTATGGTAAGCCTCTAGCTGCAGGCATGAACACAGCTTTAGCTCATTTTTTAATACTCACATCGACCAAGTTTTATCGGTGAATAACCTTCTTTCACCTTTCCTTTGAAAAGTAAAATGATTATTCAATTATATCGATGATTCGATAAAAAAAGCTCTATAGGTTTTATAGCTACAGAGCTCATTTTTTAAATACCAGTATTTTGATTTATTTTTTAGGCTAATGATTTTCAATCAGGCAAGGTTAAAGTGTTACAGATTCATTTTTTGATGGTCTGCATCCGGTTCATCAGTTTTACCCGTGATACTTCCTTTTACCACCTTAAACAGATGAGTGATTTTATTGTCAGTGACATTCCAGTATTCTGCGCTAATGGCTCTTGCCACTAAAACCCGTACACTCGGATCATCCTTTCCTTTAAACCAGTTTTCAGCCCATGGATTCCAGAGTTCATCAATCAGGCTAGGGTCTGTACTGATCTGTGCATGCGCACTAATCGACACATAAATCTCATCTGAAGGCTTGGCAAAGGATAGTCCAATATGATTTCGGCCCGACTCAATCGCATTCACCAGATCATTGCTATCTCGCAAGATAAAATACAGATTCTGGTGTTCATCCATCTGCTTAGAGTTGAGCATGGTCATGGGTTGGGAATGGATTTCCTGCGTTTCAGTAATATGACTGATCATGGAAAAGCGTACTTCTTTAATCAATTTCCATAATTTTTCGCGATTTTGATTATCTGTCATCATTTTTCTCCTCAAACAAGCCTATCAATGCTCTAGTTTTACGGTTTACTTCTGTTTCAGATTAATTATATTTTTCAGTTTGAATATCCTATCTCACTGATTTTATACATTTGCATAATAAAAGCTGTTAGCAATGATCATAAGAAATAACGAAGACCCATTCTGTTACATTCAGCTGGGAAGATTTTCAGATTGTTGAGATAAATAAGAATAAAAATGAGATACAGAAAAAAAGCCCCTAGCGCTTAACTTGGGGCTGTTTGAAACTTGCTTTAAACTAAGTTGGATTGATTCATCAAGGTCTTTCATTTTATAGCGCATGTACGGTTTTTTTCATACATACGGAATTGACCGATGATTGTTTTTGAGTGATCAAATGAATGGCTCTCCTCTGTTTATAGGGTAATTTATATAAAGCAGAAACTATGCCAAAAAACAAAATGAATGATTTCTGCAAAATAAAAAAGCCCTAAATTAAAATATGAGGCTTTTCAGTGGAATCTACCTATATTTGAATTAAATCTTATATCTTGATGTCAGGCTATTGCACCAAGTTGTTTCCTTTGCTTCTGGTCTTACAGATTTTTGACCTGATCTGGTTCATTAAAGGTCACACGGTAGTTTTGACGATGGTTTGACCAGAAATCTGCGATCGCAAAATGCTGGGTTAAGCGGTTATGCCAAACGGCAATGTCATTTTGCTCTCAACGATGACTCTAAATATATTACATCGCCTAAATCCATTTTCACCATTTCCCCTTTCACCATGACATAGGCATCGCTGTCATTGATCTATAATCAAGATTCAGCATAAGAAATAAAGAAAATTCGAGCGAAAGTCGATTATTGTTTTGAAGATGATGCGACCTTATTCGCTGTTTCAGCAAAAAAATGTCATGAATCATACGCATTCATGACATCTTCTGTAGACGTATGTGTCTATGATTATTTTGCTTTCTTATAGATAGAGCCAGAACCCACCAGATTTCCGGTTTTTTCGTCAATCGCAAAATCAACCACACCGGCACCTGCATTCACCTCAAGAAAACCATTTTCACCCACTGAAGCAGGAACAGGATTTTTCTTTTCAATTTTACCTGTCTCTTTATCTTTTAAAGTATTGGTAATGAAATAATGGTCACCATTTTTGGCAATCACCAGAGAATTTTCAAGTTTTGGATTTTCCACTGTATTTTTCCAGGTTCCCTGATAATCCGGTGCTTCCTTGGTACAAGCCGTTAATAATAGTAATAGTGAGATTGCTGAAAAATATTGAAGATATTTCAAAACTAAGACCTTGAATGTTACGACGCGGCCATTATAAAAAGAACACGCTGCTGATTAAGGGGCTTGTTGTAGGCAAAGCGTTTCGGCAGTACGGTCTCTGTTTTGCTTTCGTCATTTTTTGAAATTTATATCCACATTTCATCCCGCAGATTCAAATCCCAAGTGCGACACATTTGTAGTTAGTTGAAAAAGTTAGGTGTATTCGTAGAATCATTGGACTTTTTCAACTCGCAATTGGAAAGCACACAATGAAGAAATACACCCAACTTTCTCAAGATGAAAGATACGAAATTTATGCTACTTTGAAAAGTAAAAGTTCAATCGCTACC
>NZ_SJOC01000034.1:0-7523 GCF_004331195.1 Acinetobacter sp. ANC 4216
ATAGCACAATGGCCTGACGTAATGGATCAAATGCGAAGAAAGCTCTCAGTGGTTTACCTCGATGTTGAACACGAAGCTCTTTCATGTTGGTAAATTTAGAGTCATAGACGGTATCTACTAAAGGGCGGCCTAAACTTGGTCCTTGCTGCTGTAGAACAACCAGGGCAGCCAGAACCTTCTCTTGTGTTGATTAGTCTTGCTGTTCAAGCCACTGATTAAATAGATCTGTCGTAATGACTGTCCACATACCACAACCAAAATATAGATTATAGTCTATATTTTAGGAGCATTATGCTTGTTTTGCAAATGAGAAATGATAGGCAATAAAAAAGCCCGACATCCTGTCGGGCTTTTTCGTGTTCGGTGCTAGGTAGGGCTGTCTACCTCACGATCCTGGTGCGAGAACTTATCGTTATTGTTTTATGTTCCGGAACGTCCTGTTCCTGTATGACTTCATCATAAGCAAAAAACCGCAGATCCCCTAGCCGCAAAACCCCTAAATGTCTGTGCGCCAGGGCGTACAAAAACGGCTAAAAGTTGTCCCGTTTTTATCCGCAGAAATTGGGGATAATTTTTGCCCTGGACATCTGATGGGATCAGGAAAAACTGCAAAATCGTCTATTTTTTAAACAAAATGATTGGCGAAAGATGCCAGAATCGGACATAAAAAAACCGATTTGTTTCCAAACCGGCTCTAGGGTAGAAAATTGGCATTATGTAAAATATTAAGTATTTGATTTTATTGGTCTTTATATAGTGCGTTTCGGATAACACCCATTATGTTAAATGAGATGCTGATCGTAGATATTAGAACCAAAAACTACTTTATTTCGATGAATGTACAGTCCCCAATTTAAGCTATTATCAAAAATTGATATCTCATCACAAGAATAATAAAAATCATCGAAAAATTTTACGAAAATTTTCCAGTTAGTACTAACAGCAATATCAGGTTGCCAAACTACATAAATATCTTTTTGAAAAGCTAACCCTGTATGAAATAACCATTTTTTGATTGTTTTATCTTCGGTATTAATTGCTCTAAAACAATTAAAATTCTTTCCTTCCATCAAGTTTTTGGTAATTTCAGAACTATAATTCCAAAGAAAATTTGAAGCCTGTGGAGTCATAGGCTTTATTTGATCTAAATGTATCTGATTAAGCTGATTCCAAGAATCATTGTCAAATCTCCAATGTATTGGAAATTGATCAAATGGCATTATGAAATTGTTTAAACTTTTTAAATCCATAGTTATTAAAGTGTCTTTTAAATATTTCTAAAATTAACATAATACACGTTATACGAAATTTAAAAAATGAGATTATCCTTATGATAATTAAAGAAATTTAAAAATTTCGTATAATCGCCATTATGTTAAATAAATGGTTTTACAAACTAAACCTAATGAATTTAATGTGGCAGCATATTGATGGTACAAAAAAGACTTAGGAACTTGATCAATGAGTCAACAAATTGAAAATACATTAGTCATTGAGGCTTACCAAGCAATTGCTGAAGAAATTCTAGCCTTTGTTGGAGAAAATTCTTGGGATGAAGCTGGAGCAACCTACGAAATTTTTGGGAAAATGATTAGTAGTACATGGTGGTCAAAATATAATAGTGAATTAGACCGACTCGGTAGTGATATTCCTAGAGATGTTAGTAAATTGGCTAAAGAAAAAATTTTTTTCCTTAGAAAGCATTTGCTTGATTTGACAGGTGATCGTATTTGGGGGCTAACTTTTACATTGTATCCAACTGGAAAGTTTAATATTCAATACGACTATAACAAGCCAAAAGATTATGAAGAAACTGATTATAGCTGAAGAACTAAATAATACGTGTATGAAAAAGTAAAGGCTTTGGAGGATTTGGGTTCTAGCGAATTAAGGAGTTACAGGTTCATTAGATTTTACCTTTTTAAGCTTTCCTAAAATTAACATAATACACGTTATGCGAAATTAGAAAAATGAGTTTATTGCACTGATATTTATCTATTTTTTAAATTTTAGACCTGGGTTGGTGCCCAGGTTTTTTTTGTTATTCACCAATTAAAATGTCTATGCGATAAACCATTTAAAATGTCCTGTTTTTAACTGCAAGAGTCAAGAACAGGATTTTAATTCCTTTGTTCAATGATGGCTTTCTGAGCTTTACGACTCGGCATACTTTTCTTGAGACGGGAACGTTTATTCTGTTTTTCCAACTCTTCATGCTGTTGCTGGATATGGGCTAGAACCGAGCCTAATCTTTTATTCTCAACCACTGCATTTTGCTGCAGTCCAGCCAGTTTATTGAAGACGCTATAGTTGATCTTCCGTCCTTCATGCATGATGGCCACAGTGCCATCTGGATACTCCAGAAATGAAATGTATTGCCCAACAAGCTTATGATTCAGTGCTGTTGGCTCAAGCATATAAATACACTTGTCATACGTGATGGTCAGGTTCTTTGTGACCTTACGCGGTTCCTGCCAGGTGAAAATCTCCTCCAGTTCAGCAGCGGACTCTGTTAAAGGGCGATGCAAGTTCTTGGAATTCCTCGCACATTTGGCAAACTTCTGATTGAACGGCACTGTTGCAAATAGTGATTTGAGTCGATGATGTTCCCTTTAAAAAGTGCTTAGAGACCGAAAACCCTGTTGATTAGACACACTTCACCCTGAGGCTGACCATAATAAAATGACGATGCTTGTCCTTTACGTAGTGCACGCATGACTTCAATACCTTTAATTGTGGCATAAGCAGTCTTCATAGATTTGAATCCTAATGTGGCCCTGATGATTCGCTTTAACTTACCATGATCACATTCAATGACATTATTTTTATACTTAATCTGCCTGTGCTCAATATCTACTGGACATTTTCCTTCTCGCTTTAATCGTGATAAAGCATGGCCATAGGTCGCTGCTTTATCTGTATTGATGACCCGTGGAATTTGCCATTTTTTCACCGTATTGAAGATCTTTCCTAGAAAACTATAGGCTGATTTACTGTTCCGTCTAGCGGAAAGGTAAAAGTCAATCGTATGACCCTGTTGATCAACTGCACGATACAGGTAAGTCCATCGCCCCTTCACTTTGATATAAGTCTCATCCATATGCCATGAATGTAAATCTGTAGGATTACGCCAATACCAGCGTAACCGTTTTTCCATTTCTGGAGCATAACGCTGAACCCAACGATAAATTGTACTGTGATCCACATTTATGCCTCGTTCAGCGAGCATTTCTTGAAGTTCACGATAGCTGATGCCATATTTACAATACCAACGAACAGCCCAAAGAATGATTTCACCTTGAAAGTGCCGACCGTGGAAGGGATTCATCTGCTGTATCTCGAAATAAATAAGATATTTAGCTTATCATGTCAGCCTATTTGCAACAGTGCCGTTTTCGGTCTCTAAGCACGTTTTGAAAGGAACATCATCGACTCAAATTTCTATTTGCAATAGTGCTCATTAAAGTGGCTCAAGCCGTTGGGATAAGTTTTGCAACAACTGAAAGATAATTTTTCTGTATTGCCGGAGAACAAAATTGCCAATAAGCAAGACTGGCAAGCGTTATCGGAAACATGGAAAGGGCAGTTAGATGAAAAAATTATATATTTGCTCCAGCTCAGGTCCCAGTTAGATAAATGTATTGGCTGCGGCTGCCTGTCTCTAGATCAATGTCCTTTACGTAATCCAAATGATCAATTCGCTGACCAATCTGTGATGAATTCTTATGAAAATGATTTGATTGAGTTACTCAACAAGCAGTTGGTAGAACTGGAGCAACCCGATTTCAATGCTCTGGAGCTGGCGGAGACACAGCATCGCTGAAATGCATATTTGAAAAATGACCTAAAGAATAGGAATCTTATTCTATAGGTCATAAGTGCTATATTGATGATCATGAAGAAAAAATTAAGATTTCTCTTTCAAAACCTGTGAAAATTTTCTCACTTTTTCTAATGTCGCATCCACACCCTGATTAAAGAAAGTATCAACCAGTGCTGAGCCGATCACAACCAGATCAACTTTATTTGCCAAAGCTTTCACATGACTTTCATTTTTAATACCAAAACCAATTGCGATCGGGATATTAAACATGGGTTTTATTTCAGCGATCTTTTTTTCAAGATTGGGTAGATTCAAATTGCCTCCGGTGAGGCCATTTTCCGCAACATGATATAAAAATCCTGTCGCACTTGCCGAGATTTGTTCCAATCGCTCAACAGGAGTAGTGGGTGCAGTCATTGCGATTAGATACATATTTTTTTCAGTTAATCGCAGTTTAAATTGTTCCCGATATTCATAGGGTGCATCCAGAATTAGGATCCCATCAATCAGATTTTCGGTATCCCAAACCAGTTGCTCGAAACCATATTGCATGATCGGATTTAAATAGGTCATGAAAATAATCGGGGTTTTGTCATCCTGTAGACGGATTGCTTTAACCAATTCAATTGTCTGATGTACGGTTTGTCCAGCACTGAGCGCTCTGAGATGGGCTGCCTGGATGGTCTCTCCATCTGCAACAGGATCAGAAAATGGAATACCAACTTCGATGATATCGGCTCCAGCCTGACCCAACTGACTAAACAGACGACAACTTTCAGTAAAGTCAGGATCTCCAGCCGTAAAATAACAGACCAGACCGCTTCGATGTTCCTGTTTTAATTGCGCTAGTTTTAGATCTAAACGGTTCATACGGTTGCTCCTGCAAGATATTTTTTGACTGTGTCTAAGTCTTTGTCACCTCGACCACTTAAATTGACGATAATTGTCTGCTCCGGCTGCATTTCTTTTGCGAGCTTGATGGCATATGCGATGGCATGAGAACTTTCCAATGCCGGGATAATGCCTTCCTGCTGACTCAACAACTGGAAGGCCCTCACGGCCTCTTCATCATTGACCGCTGCATAGGTCACGCGACCTGTTTCAAACAAGATGCCATGCTCAGGACCCACCCCGGGATAATCCAGTCCTGCGGAGATGGAATGTCCTTCTAAAATTTGCCCATCTGAATCTTGGAGTAAGTAAGTCAAATTGCCATGCAGGACACCGATTCGACCTTTTGAAATCGAGGCAGCATGTTCGCCACTATCTGTCCCTTTTCCACCGGCCTCAATCCCGAACATTTTGACATCAGGATCTTGTAGAAAGGGATGCATGAGTCCCAATGCATTTGATCCGCCACCGACACAGGCAACCAAAGCATCAGGGAGTTTATTCTCTTTGAGGAGGATTTGATTTTTCGCTTCTATACCAATAATTTTTTGGAACTCTCTCACGATGGTTGGATAAGGATGGGGACCTGCACCTGTTCCCAACAGGTAGTAAGTCGTGTCTACGTTACTGATCCAGTCACGTAACGCTTCATTCATGGCATCTTTCAAAGTTCCACGGCCTTTCTTTACGCCTTTGACTTCAGCGCCGAGTAATTTCATGCGGTTAACATTCGACTGCTGACGCTGAATATCAGTTTCACCCATATAAATCGTGCACTTCATCTTAAACAGCGCACAGACCGTTGCTGTGGCAACGCCATGTTGTCCAGCACCTGTTTCTGCAATGATTTTGGTTTTACCCATAAATTTAGCTAATAATATTTGTCCAACACAGTTATTGATCTTGTGGGCACCGGTATGGTTTAAATCCTCTCGCTTGAGATATATTTTGGCTCCTCCTGCATACGCTGTTAGATTTTTTGCATAAAATAGAGGGCTAGGACGACCCACAAAGTCCGTCAATATTTGTCGATATTCAGTCCAAAATTCAGGTTGATGCCGGATGATATTAAATGCATGTTCTAAATCTTGTAGGGCCGGCATCAGGCTCTCTGGCATATAGCAGCCGCCAAATTTCCCAAAAAAACCAGATTTATCAGGACCCTGACCAGTATAATGAGTTGTCATTCCATATCTCTTGAAGCATCAAAATTTACTGAATCTTAAGAGATTTCCATTTTTCTTATAATTGATATATTTTTAGCTTGTGATGTTAGAAAAATTTACAGAATGAAACGTAGAACCTTACCGCCCTTAAATTCTCTGAAAGCATTTGAAGCAGTCGCGCGACATAAAAGTTTCAGCTTGGCTGCAGAAGAATTATGTGTAACTCATAGTGCGGTTAGCCATCAAATCAAACAGTTAGAAGAGTGGTTGGATAAAAAACTCTTTATCCGGCATTCATCAACGATCTCTCTCACCCGAGAGGCAGAAGACTTATCTCGTCTTTGTACTCACTTTTTCAATGAGTTGGAACAATGTGTCTTTGAGTTAAGTAACAAAGCTTCAGAAGTGGAAATCGTAATCGGAGCATCTCATAGTTTTATGGCGAATTGGCTGATTCCACGCTTAGAAAAACTCGAAATCATTTATCCCAATATCCATATTAAATTAATGACTTGTAACGACTTAAAGCTACTGGAAAAAGAACAGATTGATATTTTTATCAATAGCTTAAGTTTAGATCACATGCTACCTGACTCTTTGGATAAATACCTTTTATTCCCAGATCACATGGGACCTATTTGTAATGGTGAAACATTTCATTTGAATACGATCAATGATCTCTTGAAATACCCATTACTGCATACTCATTCTAATAAGAATGCTTGGCATATCTGGTTTGAGCGATCAAATATGAACTTTCAGACTAAATCAAATGACCGCTATTTTGATCGTCTCAATTTAATGATAGAGGCTGCTGTTTCCGGATTGGGGATTGCCATAGCACCTCAAATTTTAGTAGAAAAAGAAATATTGAATGGAAGGATTATTGCTCCTTTTGGGTTCATAGAATGCGACTATAACTTCTACGCAATCGTAAGGAAAAATAGTGCGAACAGTGATGTTATGAATATTGTGAATTGGTTACAGAATGAGGCCAAATGAGATCTTCAGAGAGTCGCAGCCCTCAAGAATCTAAATAGGGCACTGTTGCAAATAGAAATTTGAGTAGATGATGTTCCTTTCAAAACGTGCTTAGAGACCGAAAACTCTATTCACTAGATACACTTCACCCTGAGGCTGACCATAATAAAATGACGAAGCTTGTCCTTTACGTAGTGCATGCATGACTTCAATACCTTTAATTGTGGCATAAGCCGTCTTCATCGATTTGAATCCTAATGTGGTCCTGATGATCCGCTTTAGCTTGCCATGATCACATTCGATCAGGTTATTTTTATACTTAATCTGCCTGTACTCAAGGTCTGGTGGACATTTTCCTTCCTGTTTTAACCGTGATAAAGCACGTCCATATGTGGGTGCTTTATCCGTGTTGATCACTTTTGGAATTTGCCACTTCTTCACATTACGCAGATTCAAATCCCAAGTGCGACACATTTGTAGTTAGTTGAAAAAGTTAGGTGTATTCGTAGAATCATTGGACTTTTTCAACTCGCAATTGGAAAGCACACAATGAAGAAATACACCCAACTTTCTCAAGATGAAAGATACGAAATTTATGCTACTTTGAAAAGTAAAAGTTCAATCGCTACCCTTGCTCGGGAGTTAGGGCGTTCACGATCAAC
>NZ_SJOC01000035.1:0-5320 GCF_004331195.1 Acinetobacter sp. ANC 4216
ATTAATATGGCAACAAACTGATCCCAGCGGGTGGCTGATCTTAATTTTTGCCCAGAGTGGTGCAGTTTAGCCAGACGTTCAAAATCTTGTCTTAAAATGGGTTTGAGTAATTGATGAAATACGGTATTCTGATGTGACAAAACCTGAGTCCTTTATAGTTAAAGTGTTTGTTTGCACTTATATTTTAACTATTTAGACTCAGGTTTTTTTATTTAAAGCAAACTATGGGACAGTAGTGGCTTAAAGCTCCTTTTTTTACGTCAAAATTTCGAGAATTTGCACCTTATGGTCATCAACCTTAAACTTCACATTCAAGTCGGCAAACAACATGCCATATACCCGCTCCGCATCATTTTGATAAGCCGGTCTTGGATCGAGCGATAAAACCTGTTCCAATTCATTTACAATTTGCGCTGTCAGTGTCTTTTGCTTGAGCAAAGCCTGCTTTTGCTGTTCGGCATTTTCTGTCCAGATCACAGAGTTTCGTTCAGGTTCATCCTGTGCATAACCACTTTGCGCCGTAACCACAACATCTGAATATTGGATATAAGGTTTAATATCGACAATCGGCGTGCCATCCAGAAGATCGCTGCCTGTCACATACACACGTACCGACTTGCCGACTTTTTTCACGGCTTTCAGCTGGACCACGGATAAACCGAGGGGTGATGGCCGGTACATGCTGCGTGTGGCAAATACCCCGATTTTTTTATTGCCTCCCAAGCGCGGTGGACGAACTTGCGGTCTAAAGTTTTGACTTTGCTGCTGATTTTTATTGTCATGAAACTGCCACAATAGCCAGAGATGACTAAATTCCTCAATCCCTTCAAAAGCGGTTAAATCATTATAAGGCTCAACCATTTCAATATAGGACTCGACCTGTACCAGATTGGGTTGGCGTGGAATGCCAAATTTTTCTTTATAAGGCGATTTCATATACCCGATTATTGGCATTTTAAGCTCAGTCATAATCACTTTTTCTGATAAGTTCAATTAAATATATTCAGTTTATCGAGAATGTTTTTAGATTAGAATAGTAAGCTGTTCTAATTTGATAACTTATTGAGACCTTTAATGGCTGCTTTCAACGTCGAAAAGATTACTCACGTCCACCACTGGAATGACACTTTATTCTCTTTTAAAACAACTCGTGATACTGCATTACGTTTTAAAAACGGACAATTTGTGATGATCGGTCTTGAAGTGAATGGTAAGCCTTTAATGCGCGCTTATTCAATTGCAAGTGCTAACTACGAAGAAGAATTAGAGTTTTTCTCTATTAAAGTTCCAGATGGTCCTTTAACTTCTATCCTGCAAAAAGTAAAAGTGGGTGACGAAATCCTGGTTTCTAAAAAACCTACAGGCACTTTGGTTCTGGACGATTTGAACCCGGGTAAAAACTTGTACCTTCTTTCTTCTGGTACCGGTCTTGCTCCATTCCTGTCCGTGATTCGTGATCCTGAAACCTATGAACGTTTTGAAAAAATCATCGTGGTTCACGGTACACGTTTCATTTCTGAACTGGCTTATCAAGATTTGATTCTCAACGAAATTCCAAACCATGAATTCTTCGGTGAGTTAGGTGCTAAAGAAAAATTGGTGTATTACCCAACTGTAACGCGTGAAGATTTCCATACTCAAGGTCGTGTAACCACTGCCATTGAATCTGGTCAATTGTTCGAAAAAATCGGTCTGCCACGTTTCAACCCGGAAACTGACCGTGCAATGCTTTGCGGTAGCCCGGCATTCCTGGACGACGTTGCGGCTCTTCTTGACCAGCATGGTCTAAAAGAATCTCCACGTATGGGCGTTTTAGGCGACTACGTCATTGAACGTGCATTCGTTGAAAAATAAGATACTGAGCTATTTAAAAAACCGAGCTTATGAGCTCGGTTTTTTCTCTTATTTAATTACTCAGATGCCGGTACAAAAGGCTTATTCTCTTTGCGTTCTTGTAAGGCTTTTTGAATCACCCGATACCCTGCCGTTAAACCTAAACTTGCCATAATCACGGCAACCACAATATCCGGCCACATGCTCCCCGTACCAAACACACCGACCGCAGCCAAAATCACCGCGACATTGCCAATAGCATCATTACGGCTACACAGCCAGACCGACTGCATATTTGAGTCACCGTCACGAAAGGCATATAAAATCACGGCCGCAGTGACATTGGCAATTAAAGCAAGCAGACCAATTGCCCCCATAGTCATGGCTTCGGGCGGAATGCCTTGCACATAGGCATAGAGCGCTTTTGCAATGACCACAAAACCAAATAGCGCCATGGTGATGCCTTTTATCAACGCCACTGTAGCACGCCAGTATAGACTTGCACCCAATACGGCCAGTGAAATGCCATAATTCACCGCATCACCAAAGAAATCGAGGGAATCTGCCCAAAGTGCAGAAGAGTGTGCATAAGCGCCCCCAATCAATTCCACGATAAACATCACAATATTAATAATGAGCGCAATCCACAAAGCCGTCCGAAATTTGCTATTTGGCTTTTGCGGTGCAGGTTCATGACTGCAAGTACATGCCATTTTTCATCACCTCTATGACTTTATTCATAACCTTGTTTATATTACTGTTATTCAAAACTATGGAGTAACTCCAAGGTCAAGTATGAATACACCTAAATATTATTTAATTAAAGAGTTGGCCAATAAAACTCAGCTCAGCACGGACACAATCCGTTTTTATGAGAAAAAGCAGCTGATCCAGCCGAGTTTTCGGGCAGATAATAATTATCGCTATTATGATGAAAATACATTCAAACGACTGATGTTTATTAAACGCTGTCGCACGCTCGATATTTCACTCGGCGAGATTGAAGCGTTGCTTGAACTCGAACAGCAGCCCTCGCAAAGCTGCCATGCAGTGAATCAGCTGATTGAACAACACATTGAACAAGTCACTGATAAAATTATAGAATTACAAAAATTTCAACAACAGCTCATCCAGCTACGTGCCTCTTGCAGTAGCACCAAAACCATTGACAGCTGCCAGATTTTGAAGCAGCTCGAAGCCGAAAATAAGGAAATATCCAACTAATTTACTAGGTTGAATCATTTTTCTAGATCCCTACAATAAAGCCATAGTTTTTTTATGCCTTTAAAGACATGACCATTTCACACGTAACCGAACTTCTTTCTCCTGCCGGCTCGCTGAAAAACATGCGCTATGCCTTTGCCTATGGTGCCGATGCGGTATATGCAGGTCAGCCACGTTATAGTTTACGTGTACGTAACAATGCTTTTGATCATGACAATCTGGCAATTGGCATTGCCGAAGCACACGCCTTGGGCAAAAAATTCTATGTGGTCGTGAATATCCAGCCGCATAACTCAAAGTTAAAAAACTTCATTCGTGACTTGGAACCTGTCATTGGGATGAATCCAGATGCACTGATCATGTCCGATCCGGGTTTAATCATGATGGTGCGTGAACATTTTCCCGACATGCCGGTTCACTTGTCTGTACAGGCCAATGCCGTGAACTGGGCAACGGTAAAATTCTGGAAAAACATGGGACTCACTCGTGTCATTCTGTCACGTGAACTTTCTATCGAAGAAATTGAAGAAATTAAAAATAATGTTCCTGACATGGAAATTGAAGTTTTCGTGCATGGTGCATTATGTATGGCTTATTCCGGTCGTTGCCTGCTTTCTGGCTATATGAATAAACGTGATGCCAATCAGGGCGCATGCACCAATGCGTGTCGCTGGGATTATAAAATTCACGAAGCAGCTGAAGATGAAACTGGAGATGTGATTCCAGTTCAACAAATCGAAGAATCAGCATGCTGCAAAAACCAAGATGCCGATGAGCAACACGCCCTAGAACAACACCAATTTGGCGAGCCGGTTTTATTACAGCGCAATGAAGAAGACATGTTTGCAGCCGAAGAAGACGAACATGGCACCTACTTCATGAACTCTAAAGACTTGCGTGCGGTACAGCATGTCGACCGTTTAACCAAAATGGGCATTCATTCCTTAAAAATTGAAGGTCGCACCAAGTCCTATTTCTACTGCGCGCGTACTGCACAGATTTACCGTAAAGCGATTGATGATGCGCTAGAGGGCAAACCGTTTGATCCATCCCTGATGACTCAGCTGGAAGGCTTGGCGAATCGTGGCTATACGGAAGGTTTCCTGCGTCGTCATGTACATACTGAATATCAAAATTATGAAACCGGTTCATCGCGTTTTGACCATCAGCAGTTTGTCGGTGAAGTATTAGAGCGTAACGGTGACTACATCAAGATTGATGTGAAAAACCGTTTTGTGGTCGGTGACTCGCTTGAGCTGATGACCACTTCAGGCAATATCACGTTTACTTTAACAGAAATGAAAGATAAAAAAGGGAACCTGATTGAGGATGCCAAAGGTTCAGGCCATGTCGTGGATATTCCTGTCCCTGCCGATGTAGACATGAACTATGCCCTGCTGATTCGCAACTTGCCGAATTCGACGGCAGATATTTCAGCATCCTCGTTGGCCTATCAAGCGGTCTAATGTTAGAGAGATCAACATGGCTTTATTGATTACCGATAAATGCATCAACTGCGATATGTGTTTGCCTGAATGTCCGAATGAAGCCATTTATGAGGGCGATAAGGTGTATGAAATTGATGTGAACCGCTGTACAGAATGTGTCGGCTTTTATGAGCACCAAACCTGTATAGCCGTATGCCCAATTGAGTGCATTATTCCGCATCCAGAGCATGTGGAAACACAAGAGCAATTGATGCAAAAGTTTAAAAACTTGAATTTATTTAAGTTTTAAAAAATATTTGGAGATGGCATCAAACTTGCTTAATTAAATATAACAAGATTGGGGTAAGAACAATAAAAAAGCGCAAAACAAAAAATGTAGAAAAACAGAATAACCATGGAAATGGTGGTGATAAAAAAAAGGAACCCAGAGTTAGCGTGCTGAGTTCCTATAAACAGGGTAAAACAAAAACTTGGGGAACTAAAGCCAAAGTGTCTATGTCAATGTACATAGCCACTTTGGCTTTTTTAATTACTGCCCCGAACGGATAATGTAATCAAAAGCAGACAGTGATGCCTTGGCACCTTCACCGGTGGCGATGATAATCTGCTTGTACGGCACCGTGGTACAGTCACCGGCAGCAAATACACCTTTCACACTGGTTTCGTTGCGCTCGTTAATCACGATCTCGCCACGGTTAGTGAGTTCCACTTTTGATGCTTTCAGGAAATCCGTGTTTGGCAACAGCCCGATCTGTACAAAGATCCCCGCCAGTTCAACCGTGTGTTCCTCATCCGTTGCACGGTCCTTATATTTC
>NZ_SJOC01000036.1:0-3063 GCF_004331195.1 Acinetobacter sp. ANC 4216
GGCATCAGATGCCAATGTGGGTGAGTTTACAGTCAATGCCAAAAGTATCTTTGCCCAACTTATCCCATCGGCCCAGACTGAAACCCCGATTATTGATGTGAATGCTGCAGGTGAAAGTGTGGTGCTGGTTGCGGGTAATACCGGCACTATTACAGCCGGTTACCCAAATATGGTGATTGGTGTCAGCCAGAATCTCTATATCGGTTCTGCGGTGATTCCATCAAGTGTGGCTTTTACCTTACAAGGCCAGCAAATTACCGATCAAGGCGGGTTACTTAAAAACACCCAAGGCACCCAAGTAGGAACAATTGATTATCAGCGTGGTTTGATTCAATGGACTGCTGCAGCACCAGCCGGAACCGTGAGCTTAAATATCACATTCAAACCTGCTGCTGCACCGAGCCAGTACTACCAGAGCCATGCTATTCCGGTGACCCAGAACAACCAGAGTACCAACTGGACTGGGGTTTTAATCCCAATTCCAGCACCAGGTGCTTTATCGATTTCATACATGAGTCAGGGCAAGTTTTATACCTTGCAGGATGATGGATCGGGTCAGCTCAAAGCTTTAAGCCCATCCTTCGGTTCAGGCATGATCAATTATGAAACTGGCTCATGGTTATTGACGACAGGTGCTTTACCGGATGTGGATACGCCGATTCTATTGAACTGGGGCACGCCAATTGCAACTTATCAGCGCGCTAATCTGCCTGTACTGCCTGCGAAGTTTGAATTTGATCTTCTGCAAGAGGCTATTCTAGCTGGTAGTGTGACAGTGACTTGGGTGTTGGAAGGTGTGACAAAAACAGCAACTTCAAATAATGCTGGTCGGTTTACTGGTGATGCAACAGGATTTATTAATTTTGCATTGGGTAAAGGCGCTTTGATTCCAAATCTGCTACCTCAGAAAGGTACTGCATTTAATTTTAGCTACCAGTTCGGTGAGGCAAAGATCCAGGATGTGCCAACAGCAATACCTGATATCAATCAACAACTCGCCTTTACTATCGGCACTGGTGCAGCACTGCAACCCAACTCGGTCATGATTGAGGTTCCGCTTACATCTGCATTGGGTGACACGGTTACGCTTGTGGTTACAGACAATGGCTCTGGCTCGCTGATTGATGCTTTTGGCCAGGTGCAGGGAACAATCAACTATTCGACTGGTGCGGTAAGTATGACTCCGGTTGTTTTAACTTCATCTTTCTATGAAAAGACACCTGAGACATTCAGCTTATCAAGCTCAACCCAAAGTGGCTCAGGCTCATCACTGCCGACAGCCACAGTAACCACCAGCTATAAACCACAGTCAAACCCCTGGGCAAATTATGTTGCAGGTTAAGTGAGGGAATATGACAATTTATCAATCGCAGCCAAGTAATGTTTCCCTTGGAAATACAACATATAAGGCTTTTTCTGAAACGACAGGAATTAAAGCGCATTACCGCGATGCTTCCGGTAGCACATCAGGCACAAAAGCTATAACGAGTGGTGATTTAAAGTTTGATCTCACCTATGGTTTTAGTGAGCAAATTTTATCTGGATCGGTACGATTTAAACTCGGTGACAACACCTTCATTGATCGAGATGGTTTGATTTACCGAGATGTCAATCCAAGCAATGGCAGCGGTATTCAATCAGGTTTGATTCGCCTTGGTACCGGTGAAATTGAATTGAGTTCATGGACACCAGGGCAAACCAATTCATTAACGCTTGAATCTCTGATCACCACAACCGATCTACCGCCAATCAATAAGATCAGCTTCAGAACACCAATCATTCCGATCCGCCCGCAGTCGATGACCATTGTTGTGGCCTCGCTTGAACACGGACAACTTACACTGACAGCTGATGAAAATGGAGTGATTGAAACCAGTCGGGCGCATGGTCAGGTGAACTGGGATAATGGCTTTGTCACGATTTACTTTTACACCAAAACTAAAATCACTGAAGCCAACCGGGCAGAGATTGAAGCGAACGATTGGTATGACCCGTTGCTGGAGTACCAGGAAGGAGTAGACACTTATATCAATGTTCCGGTCTGGGTAGATGCCTCATCAGTGCGTTATAACGCAGTGGCCTATACCTACATTCCTCTGGATTCTGAAATTTTAGGCCTGTCTGCGACTCGTTTACCGATTGATGGCCGGGTGCCGATTTTCCGTGTTGGGGGCATTGGAATTGTCAGCTCAAGCAAAGCGCAAGAGTTACCAAGTGCAATTGCAGGCACTACATACGATCTAAATGATCAGCGGATTTCATGGGCAGAACTTGAAGATGCCAACGGAACGAAAGTCGCTTTCGATTTGTACACAGTTGATTATGATTATGGCCGTGTGACGCTGGGTGGCGACTTTGTGTTGGGTAATTTGGTTGCGCCACTCACAGTGAAGTATCGTTATCAGGATATGGGTCTGATTCGTGATGTACAGATTAACGGTCAGCTGACTTTCACCAAGCCTTTAACCCATAACTATGATGCAGTAGATACCATTGTGGGTTCTGCTTTAGTTATTGGTGATATGCAAGCGCGTTATACACGCAAGTTTGTGCAAGGCTCGTGGAGTAATGTATGGGTTGATGAGCCAACGGGTAGCGGTATTTTAGCAAATTACAACGACTCGCTGTATCCGCTTCAGATCACCAATAAAGGTGCGATTCAAGAGCGCTGGGCATTAATCTTTACCGATGCACAATCGTTTCGATGCATTGGTGAATATTCTGGTCAGATCGGTACTGGTACCACAAATGCAGATTATGCGCCGATCAACCCAGTCACTGGTGTGCCGTACTTCTCCATTAAGAAAGAAGGCTGGGGGGCAGGTTGGGCCAATGGTAACGTCCTGCGTTTCAATACCGTGGCTGCAAATTTCCCAGTCTGGGTGATCCGCACAGTAAAGCAATCAGAACCTACAGTCATTTCAGATCAGTTTCAGATCATGCTACGCGGTGATATTGACCGCGTATTGTAGGTATTAATTTAAATATGGCCGCTTAAAGCGGTCTTTTTTATGAGTAAATAAAAATGGCGACAGATGTAGATGTTCAATATTTTAGCCACTT
>NZ_SJOC01000037.1:0-3086 GCF_004331195.1 Acinetobacter sp. ANC 4216
ATGGTTGAAGGTGAGCGATTCAGTCTCCAAGCGATATAACGTTTAGAAAAACCTTCACGTAACAAGGTATAAATCTGATATCTTTCTTCTTGGGTAAGATGAGTGTAGTTCATGATGCAACTTTGACTTTGGTCGGTCGGAAGCAAAATGCTAGCTCATCTTGCTTCCTTCCAATAATTTAATCTCTGTTGCACTTCATTTGAGAATCTAAGTTTTTAAATCAAGCTTTTGATTTAGGTTTAGATTTAGTTTTGGATTTAGAACCCGCAAATGGACGTTTTTCCCCGGTTTCACGTGGTGGCAAGCCGGTATGTTGAGTCAAAATCTGGCCTTTTTTAGGACGATTATTGTCATTTGTATTGGCAACATTACGTGATTGATTACGTGCAGTATTTTCACCTGTACGTTTTGCAGAATCTCCCGCCAAGGTCGAGTTTTTCTTGCGTGCAGACTGATATTGCCCTTCTGTGCCTTGTGGTTGATAGCTCGGAATCAGATGTTGTTTCGAATTACCAATCAAGTCTGAGCGGCCCATTTCTTTCAAAGCTTCACGTAACATTGGCCAGTTATTTGGATCATGGTAACGCAAGAAGGCCTTGTGCAAGCGGCGACGTTTCTCACCTTTCACAATATCCACATTTTCAGTATAACGCGCCACTTTCGCCAGCGGGTTTTTACCGGTGTAATACATGGTCGTTGCTGTGGCCATTGGCGATGGATAGAAGGTTTGTACCTGATCGGCACGGAAACCATTCTTTTTCAACCAAATCGCCAAATTCATCATGTCGTAATCGGTCGTTCCCGGATGCGCCGCAATGAAGTAAGGAATCAGATACTGTTCCTTACCTGCTTCTTTACTAAAGCGGTCAAACATCTGCTTGAAACGGTCATAAGTGCCAATACCCGGCTTCATCATCTTCGACAACGGACCTTTTTCGGTATGTTCAGGCGCAATCTTGAGGTAACCACCAACGTGATGGGTGACCAATTCTTTGACATATTCAGGGTTTAATACCGCCAGGTCATAACGTAAACCTGAACCGATCAGAATTTTCTTGATGCCCTTAATCGCGCGTGCTTTACGGTATAATTGCGTCAACGGTGCATGGTCGGTATGCAGGTTTTGACACACGCCCGGGAACACGCACGATGGTTTACGGCAGTTCTTTTCAATCTCCGGATCTTTACAGTGCAAACGGTACATGTTGGCCGTTGGACCACCCAAGTCCGAAATAATGCCGGTAAAGCCCGGTGCGGTATCACGAATCTTTTCCACTTCACGAAGAATTGAGTCTTCCGAGCGGTTCTGGATAATACGGCCTTCATGTTCCGTGATTGAACAGAAAGTACAGCCACCGAAGCAACCACGCATAATGTTGACCGAAAACTTGATCATGTCAAACGCTGGGAAACGTGCATTGCCATATGCAGGATGTGGCAGACGTGCATAAGGCAGATCAAACACATAATCCATTTCTTCTGTGGTCAATGGAATAGGTGGCGCATTCAACCACACATCACGTTCCCCATGCTTTTGTACTAAGGCACGTGCATTTCCCGGATTGGTTTCCAGGTGCAAAATACGGTTGGCATGCGCATACAGCACAGGATCATTCACTACTTCTTCAAAAGCAGGTAAACGGATTACCGCCAGTTCACGTGGTGGCAATTTATGTTTAATGGCTTTAGAAGCAGGTTGTAACTGCACAATTTGCGTATCGGCATCCAGATTGTCGCCTTCACGAACAACTGGATTTGCTACATGTTCTTTCTGGAAACCTTGGTATTGGCTTGAGTCTTTCCCCTGTTCAATCTCACAACCTTCAATATCTTCAGTCATGACATAAGGGTTGATAATCGGATCGACACGACCAATCGCATCCACATCATTCGATGCAATTTCAACGAATTTGGCTTTAGAGGCCCTGTTATGTTTATTGACAATAAATGCCGTACCACGGACATCCGTGATGTCGGTAATTTTTTCGCCTTTGGCCAAACGGTGCATCACTTCGACAATCGAGCGTTCGCCATTACCGTACATGAGAAGATCAGCTTTAGAATCCATCAATACCGAACGCCGAACTTTGTCTGACCAGTAGTCATAGTGCGCAATACGACGTAACGACGCTTCAATACCACCGAGCAATACCGGCACATCAGGATAGGCTTCGCGCACACGCTGGCAATACACGGTTGCCGCGCGGTCAGGGCGTTTATTCGGCACATTGTCTGGTGAATAGGCATCATCTGAACGGATTTTACGGTCGGCCGTATAGCGGTTAATCATCGAATCCATATTACCTGCGGTCACACCCCAGGCAATATTCGGTTTACCCAATACACGGAACGCATCCACACTGGTCCAGTCCGGCTGAGCAATAATCCCGACACGGAAACCTTGAGCTTCCAAAGTACGGCCAATGATGCCCGAACAGAAAGAGGGATGGTCAATATACGCATCACCGCAGACCAGAATAAAGTCACAACTGTCCCAACCGAGTTGATCCATTTCCTCGCGTGACATCGGCAAAAATGGCGCAGGTTCAAAACACGACGCCCAATATTTGTCGTAATCAAACAACGCTGTAGGCGCTGTCTGCATGGTATAAGCAGTAGACATGGCTAGCAATTCTCGGCTGGCAGATGATGGAAGACCTGAAAATTAGATCAAAGATGAAAGCCGAGTATTTTAGCATGAATTCGGCTGAGGTTGCTTGATTATAATTTGTACAAAACCAGTGATTTAATTTATCTTCCCAAAATAATCACTTCAGTTGAAAAAGCTTCTCCAGTAAGTGATCACCTATAGGGTTAAACATACTCATTCTTTGAAATATGCAAATTGGATGGGATAAGATTTGAAATATTTTAAAGTCAGCAAACTCCAAAATCTGATGATTAGAATGTTTAGACTCGAATCTTAGGAGCTAAATATTTCCCACGCATAAAAAAAGCCCCCTCATTAGAGGGGGCTTTTGAATAATGAGCTGGCGATGACTTACTCTCACATGGGTAATCCCACACTACCATCAGCGCTAAGAGGTTTCACTTCTGAGTTCGGGAAGGGATCAGGTGGTTCACTC
>NZ_SJOC01000038.1:0-1032 GCF_004331195.1 Acinetobacter sp. ANC 4216
AAACAACATTGTGTGAATCAACGTCATGACATAGACAGATGAAATTTAAATCACCAGTGCCCTCATACTTAGGTATTTCAGGCTTTGGCCAAGGTTGAACCGGATGCTTGCGATAATGAATCGCTTTGGCTTTATCCCAGGGAAAATCTGACTGGGTGACAATCTCAAGGCTTTTATCCCATTCAAATGAAAAGCGCTTTTCAAAAACTTGGGCTACTTCATGAGAATAAGTAAAAGTCTTACGTCTGCGGATCATTTCTTGCCAAACCGTTTCCCGGTTATGACGCAGCTTGATTGTTTCTTGATGCGCATACAGCTGATGAATAAAGCGTTTATCGCCTTCTTCCCAGACCATATACGCATCAGAACTTAAACCGGTTGCCTGCTCATGTATCGACCTGATCGCACGATTCAACGACCCTGCTTGCTCATGCCAAATATCCACTTGATTGGAAATTGCCAAGCCCTGTTCATAAAAAAGAGCCTCATTCGAGACTCTTAATATTGGCTTGGTCCAGGGGATTTCTGTGGCACTTAAAGCTGTGATGGCTTTCCTGTATTGCAGACACAACCCACTAGACACCCCAACCAGATGATTGATGTCAAATATCGCTTCAACTTCAAATGAGAACCCAATGTCTAAGACAGTATCAATAGTACATAGATTAGATGAAAAAGTAGCCGCTAGTTCAAACAGCAACTCTGAATCTAGTTTTGTATCAATTGCTGCAAAAATAGTTGAGCTTTCAGCGAAGGTTGCAACCATTTCAAACTGAAAATCAGCATCTATTTTAAAATCTATCGTATTTGCTGCGTAATCAGGGTCATATGCGGCATGTAGGTCGTATGGACTTGTAAGTTGTGATGGCCCAGGTGTAACTTGATATGTCGCTGTGAGCGCATAAGGCTTATCATGCTCGTAATTGTCGCTCATACCTACCTACTGATCTGGAAATGGTATATCTATTGGGGTGTATGCACTAATATAACGCGGCACCCCTTTAGTAAGACGAAGCTCATCAAAATAACCAT
>NZ_SJOC01000004.1:0-214812 GCF_004331195.1 Acinetobacter sp. ANC 4216
ACCCGCCTTGATCGGTAATTTGCTGGCCTTGTAAGGTAAAAGCCACACTTGATGGAATCACCGCAGAACCGATATAGAGATTCTGGCTGACACCAATCACCATATTTGGGTAACCGGCTGTAATAGTGCCGGTATTACCCGCAACCAGCACCACACTTTCACCTGCAGCATTCACATCAATAATCGGGGTTTCAGTCTGGGCCGATGGGATAAGTTGGGCAAAGATACTTTTGGCATTGACTGTAAACTCACCCACATTGGCATCTGATGCCAGTGCAGTAGATGAGTAATACAGCCCGGTATCGGCAACAATGGTGTCCCGGATAATGGTTTTTGATGTGCTGCCTGAATACCATTGACGCGCTGACAAACCTACAAAATCAACTTCAAGTGGATCGTTTAGCGAGTAAGTAGCTACCTTGTACTCAACATTTTTACCATCGATCACCATGATTGCAGTGCGTGTCTCAACTTTGGTAATACGTACATATTGCTCATATTCCAAAGCCTTGCCCTCATCACTGATCAGAACAATGGTATCACCCACGGCAGACTCGGTTTCTTGTGGAAACATGGCCGCCTGAAGTGATGACATGCCTTTCCAATGTGTATCAAGTGGTGTACCTGCAATCTGCCCGCCTTTGGCCAAATAATTTTCTAACCGGTTCTGGGCAGACTGGCGTTCATCGGTCCAGTTTTCCGTGCTGAATAATAATGCTGATACGTTTGGATCAGCAGGCAATTCAGACACAAACACCGTTGCACCCATCAATAAATCGGTATCTCCAGTTGTGACAGCCGGAAAGACCTTGCGCATGGATACATCACCCATGGTGCGATCCATCTCAGATACATCGTTGAACAGGTTATTGCTGATGCCATCCTGTACTACAACGCCTGAATATTTCCCACCGCCATCAGAGTTATCAGTCAAGCGCTCAGACTTGTAAATCACTAAATCCTTTGTTTCAATCGCCATCGTTTAACTCCGTAAAGCGCAAGGTCACGTTGTAATAATCATCCAGTGATACCGCTGGAATTCCTTTAACCGGATCGGCCTCTAAAGCCCCATCCTGGTGATTGAATTTGACTGTGAACTGCCGACTGTCATGTGGCTGCTCAAACTGCAGTTGAAACACTTCATTCTGCAGCTTCGACCATTCCAGAACAGTTAGTAATTCACGCAGCTTGATCCAGCCCATTTCCTTATCTGCCGGCTGTAACGTAATCGGTCTGCCTGACTTCTTTTTCCCTTCTTGAACTACCAGAGAGCCATCGATTGCATAGTTTTGATTCTGCTCAATAGCCTTCCAAGAGAATTCATTAGGCCATAAAAAACCGTCCTCTAATGGGACGGTCTCTGATGTTGCTAAGCGAATAAGTTTCATGATGATTTCTTTATTACCTTTAATTTTTCAAGCATTGCCACCAATGGATCTACCTGGTTTGCATCAACCTGAGCCTCTACTTGCTGCCCATTCGACTCGAAGCGAATTATGGTTGTTGGACTTGAGTTAATGTTGCTGGCTGCATTAGATACTGAAGGAATAGACGGCACGTAGTCATTCAAGTTACTCGAACCGGTTGAAGCCATATTGATAGAGCGAAGCAATTCATTGATCTTGTTTGTGCCATTTTGAGTTGTTAGACCCTTAGACGCGGCTTTATCAAATTCAGCATTAATCAATGCGGTTAATGGACCGCTTCTACCTAAACTTGAATATTTCGCATCCCGATCTGCCGCCATCCCTTGCGCCCAAATATCACCAGCAAGTTTCTGGGCCTCTTTGTCGCTATAACCCTTGCTCTTAAGCTGCGATAAAACATCGGCTTTACTGTAAGACTGATAATCATACATAGAGCTAAGGGCTTCACCCTGTGCCTTCATTTCAGCTTTAAAATCCTGGTTTGCTTTCTCTACAGCAGCCCGCCATGCATCACCAGCACTTTCAGCCTCCTCCCGCATAACATTGCCTGCAGATCGAGCACCGTTCTCAATATTCTTAAAGCTATCACCAGTACGGTTGATAGATGCCTCAAGATCGGACATGGATTTAATTGATGCTTTGCCAGTAGCATCAACTTCAATTTTTAGATCTAGCATGTTTGCTTGTGAGAGAAGTGTGCTATCAGCAACCCCTTTGTTGGCTGCAATAGCTTTTTCAGCATATTGCTTAAAGGCTTCCTGTTGTTGGGACAATGTAGCCTGACCACTTTTCTTCATTTCATCAAATGCAGCTTTGTATTGCTCGGCTATAACCTTTAATTGAGATGGGGTTTTCATTCCAAATAAATTAAAAGCCTCTTGGACCGAGTTTATCCCCGCCTTTGCTTGATCAGCTTTATCTTTAATATCTATAAGTTGTTGTTCTGCTTGACGTAACAAACCATCAGCAACCTTTTCACCCAAGACATTTCGAAGGCTATTAATTTTCGCTTTTAAATCATCAACCTCTTTCTGATTAGTAGCGGTACTAATTGCATTGGAGATACTTGCATCCAATGCACGCCCAACATCCACCCCTTTTTCTTTTAGATTATCAAGATTGCTAACTAGAACATTTACATCATTTTTAGCTGATATAAACGCCTTTGTTGACTTGCCGCTTAGCTCCTCATAGCTCAATCCAGTACGGCGAATTGCCTCATCTAGGATCGCACCCTGAACCATTGCAGCGCCTTTAACTGAGTTGGCATACTGAACTTGTAATGCGCTTGATTCCGCCTGCAGTTTTTCAATATCTGCACGATACTTATCTGTTGCTGCCTTCCAGTCATTCCAATTAGCATCTTGATTTGCTTTTTTCCATGCATCTAACTCAGCCTGTTTGGCTTTAATCTTGGCATTGGTTGCTTCAATTTGCTTCTCGATATTGATAGGAATTGCAGCAAGACGACCTTGAAAGGCAACAAGATCCTCATCTTTCAAGATA
Organism: Acinetobacter sp. ANC 4216; assembly: GCF_004331195.1. Taxonomy (NCBI): domain Bacteria; kingdom Pseudomonadati; phylum Pseudomonadota; class Gammaproteobacteria; order Moraxellales; family Moraxellaceae; genus Acinetobacter; species Acinetobacter sp. ANC 4216. The sequence continues at coordinate 2,934 of NZ_SJOC01000004.1, forward strand.
CCAGTCAATGCTTTACGAATTTCATCACCTGATGCCTTGCCTTGGGCTTGCAATGCAAGAAGTGCAGTGATTCCATTATTGATACCAGTTGTGCTATCAAAATTGAATGATTTAGCTATACCATCTAGAGTTTCGGATACTTTTTCTCCAGCCTTAACTTGTTTATCGAACTCAAGTACAGTGGCTTTTGATACCTCATTTAAACCTAATGAAGCATTTTTAAGCATTTCGGTGCGTGCAGCATTTTTCTCTTTTACTGCAGCAGCTTCTTCCTGTTTCTTTCTGGATTCCTCTTCCGCCGCAACCCATTCCTTTTCTTGCTCAACTAGAGACTTAGTTCCAGTGATTCTTGAGACCGCCCAATCTATAAAGTCTGAGCCCTGCCTAAGTAGCCATTCATCAGTTTTCTTGAGACCATCAATGATTAAGTCACTAGCAATAACCAACCCGGCAGCAGCTATACCGTATGCCCCAAATCTAGACAAAACCGCAGCAATACTTCCCTTTAGCCCACTTGCGGCAGAAGAAACCTTACCAAAAACACCTGATGCTGCAATATTAGCCGTATTGCTTGCATTTGTAGCAGCTGCAAGTTGGGTCTTAGCTAACGCAGCGGCTCTAGATGCACCAGCATTCGCGATTTGAGCCTGAGTATTTGTCACCACAGATGTAGTTTCAGTTGCAATTGCTAGCTGTGCCCCACGAATTGCATTGGCTTTTTCGAGAAAAGTCGCAGCCATTCCAATTGCTTTATAAGCCACAAAGGCTTGAGCTGCGCTAATAAAGGCACTTACCAGCACATCTAGATTGTCAGCAACAAGTTTAATAGCCTCAGCCACTCTTGCGCTAACTCCGGATGCGGCATCTGCTTCACCAATATATACAGTCCATGCGGTTTTTAAATTTTCAATTGATGCGCCAATAGTTGTTGGAAACTTAGCAAATTCAGTACTAATTTTTTCCGATTGGCTTAATAGCGCTTTCGTCACAACATCAGTAGTCAATTGACCAGCTTCAGCCATTTCGCGCAGCTTGCCAATCGTCACACCAATACCATCAGCCATTGCTTGTGTTAATCGAGGTGACTGCTCAACCATTGAGTTAAATTCATCACCACGAAGCACACCTGAACCTAATGCTTGGTTTAATTGGGTTATAGCAGCCTCATTTGATGCAGCCGAGCCGCCACCCACCTGAATTGCTTTATTGATTGTTTCAGTAAGAGCGAGCGCTTGTTCTTGAGGCCATTTCATCTCCTGACCAATCTTGGTTAGCCTGGCATACAAGTCACCTGTAGCGGTTAAATTTGAATTTGTGGCAATGGCAACATTTTTAACATCATCCATTGCCTTTTGAAGGTTGCCATGCTCACCAACAGCAATAGAAATACGACCTGATAAATTCTTATACTCATCTGCAGTTTGAGCAATCTCCATTGCCGATGTGCCAATGCCTAGTGCTGCAAGCGCACTGGTTAATGCAGTAAATCCGGTTTTTAACCCTTGAATTTCACCAGATGCTCGCTGAGTAAAGGACTCTGTTTGTTGTAATTCTGCATTTGCTTTACCCAGCTCCGCATCTAATTTGGCTACTTCTGGATTGATAAGGCTTAGTTCTGATTTAAATGCGATAAATGCCTTGTCTGCTTGTAAGACCTCTTTCTCTAACGCATCTACTTGCTGTTGCGCATTACGAATATCTTCTGGTGTTGCATTGGTTTTTGAGAACTCTTCAAGCTTTGTTTTTGAAGTCGCCAAATTGGCTTTTAAGATATTCAGCGATCGAACCGAATCAACACCCAACTTTTTAAACCCATCAATCGCCCCATCCGCTGCAAAATCTGTGCTTTTTAACGACTCTGTAATAGCGTTCAATGACTCAGTAAGCTTGATGGCTCGTTCATTTGCATTTTTTGGAATAATGCCATCAATAGCTTTTGCTGCCTGATCTGAAACACCAACTATACTTGCAGATCCATCTTTAATTGCAGCTATTGCTTTTTCCGCAGCTTGTTTAGACTGATTAACATTAGTGACAAAGCTTTTAGTATCAGCATCCATCACCAATTTAAAAGTTAGATTTTTTCCAACCATGACAACCTCTAAATTTTAGGCAACAAAAAACCCGCGCATGGCGGGTAGAAATTTTGGCATTAAAAAAGCACCCTATGGTGCTTTGCAATAATCAAGAAGAAAGGTTGCATCACTCATAGATGAGGAACTAAGTCTTGTGTTTACACTAGACTCTGTTTCATTTTTCATCATAAATTCTAGAAAGCCATCTATGGTGTAATTGTAGGCACGCAATAAACTACCCCTCATCATATCCTCACAAACTGTTTTAGGTTGCCGAGCATCCAACTCCCTTTTAAGTTTTTGTAACTCTTGAACAGGTCCTGAAAGGTCAATTCGTGGTGTTGCTCCAGCAACCTTAAGAGCATCGCTCCACTTTGCACTTAAATCTCTATAAAATTTTATGTCATCAGCACTCATTTTTGGTGATTCAATTAATTTTAAAGCATCAGATTGTCTTAAATCAGGAAGGCTCTTTTGCAACTCTGCAACTTTTACAGTTTTATTTTGCTGGTCTATGTATGCTTGTTTGCTGGCTTCAATTCTAACCCTATCTTCTTTATTGCTTTCATTAATGAAATAAAAAAGAGCAACGATTACAACCAGAGCACCAATTGAAAGATATTTCAGATTCATCCTCAGCGCTCCCAATTAATGCTATAGACAGCGCCATCAACGACTGTTATTTCATACTTCACATTATTGAGCGAATAAAAATAACTTGTTGCTTTGTGTGGCCAACCATCACGATCATGGATAATATGCTTATAAGAAGAATCTGGATTGCCCAGTACATCTAGCATCTTGCTATATGAATTTCCACGCTCTACAAAACCATAACTACCACGAACTGAGTCAACACTGACTGCATATGAAGATGAACATACTGCCAAAATAATCACTAAAAATATCTTTTTCATGAATTTTACCCTTTGTTTTCACAAAGAATATCCAATCATTCGGTAAAAGTCACCTGCATATTATTCCCTCAATTCCTCAAAGAACTTCTTAAATTCATTGGCATTGGCATGATCAATCAGAGCCCATATCTTTTTTAAACGTCTCAAAACCTTTCTTGTCAGATTGAGCGACACGTGCAGCAACGGCAGAATTGAGAACCCCTTGCTTGTACATCTTATTTGCAGCTTTAACGTAACCATCAAATGCTCCATAGGTCATCTGCATGATTTCGCTATGTTGGTGGCCCATTGATACCAGGAACTGAAATGAATCAAACCAGGTGGATTCTGTGGCCTGTTTTGCAGACCGCTTTGGCTTTTCATATTTGAAATAGGTATGATTTACCAGAAGCATAGTTTTAAGCAGTTCTTTAAAGGCATGCTCATTTGAAGCAAGTTTGAATAGTGATTCATTGTCCAGATCAGTGACACATGCAATTGTAGAAATGACGTGTATGCCATGTGCTGCAAATAATTCTGTCAAAACTTCATCTGAATGATTTTTATTTTTAAGGAACTGCTTGATTACCTCAGCATGTGTAGCCCAAATGTCAAAGTCTTTCATTTGTATCTGTCGAACTTCAATGTCATTCACCACGACGGATCGGTTTGTGGCTAAGAAAAAATCATTCATGATGGGGTCTCAATGTAAATTTTGGACATAAAAAACCACTCCGAAGAGTGGTTTTTTTATTTTCTAAAGATTCAATTAAACATTTGCCCAAATTGGTGGATAACCAACATAAGCATTAGAGCTGAAAATGATGTTACCAATACTTCTATTATTGCTGTCATTCCTTTTCCCTCTGATTTTAATTGTTCTTTTTTTATACAAGTAAATAAGAATATTCTCAACAATTAATTCAACCAAAGGGTAAAAAATTGTGACCATATTCAATATAAAAAGGCGACATTGTAACAGGCACAAAAAAGACGCTTATGCGTCGTGGAATTCTTTGTGCCTGTGTGTATTACACTGCTGCTGGAATTGTCACTACATGACCATACAGGCCTAATGCTGGATCTGCTTCTTTGGTCACATCTGATAACGCCTGACCTGAAATTTCATATTGACCCAATTCTTCATGAATCAATGGGAAAGTTGTTTCAGGTGATTTTTTGGTACGCCATAGAGTTACAGCCACATGTTCACCATTTGCTGTATTAATCCCTTTAAAGAAGAGCTCGTACTCTTTTTCAAAGTCAGATGCCAATGTAGTGTTGGTTACTGCACCAGTTGTGTAACTTGCCAAAATTGGCATTGTTAGATCAGCAACATCATTGAAAATAACAGTACCGAATTTAGCATCTAGGGTGTAATCACCCACATCAACCGTTTTAGGCGTGCCACTAGTTGAATCCTTGAATGAAACCGTTTTTAGGTTATAACCATCCAACTTGATTTCTTCACCTGCAACCACATTACCAAGCGATACATCCGTAACAGTTTTTGTAGGCACTTCATGTGTCATACCAGAAAGAATGTATTGCAAATTTTCCGGATTAACTTCCTCAAGTTGCCCTGAGAAGTTTACAGAGGTGGCATTAATCATGGTGAAATCGGTAGTGCGTTTACCAGTCGTTGATTCTTTATGCTCAATAACATCAGCACCGATTTCCAATTCAAACTCTGGTACGTTTCCAAGGTGGCGCATAGCACCAGCTACACCATTTACAAGCTCAGATAAGTAGAACTTACCTTGCAGTGAGATATAATTCTTTTTAGCCATTACTTTTCATCTCCTGTGGTTTTCTTGGCTGGAGCAGCTTTTGTTTCAGGTACTTCCTGAATTGTGCCATCTGCCAGTAATTTTTTAATTTGAGCATCACTCAGCCCACCGACTACATCGCCTTTTTTGAAGCGACCTACTGGCTGCAATGCCTTGTATTGTTTTGCCATGACTGGCTCCTAAATGAATTTTTGAGATTCAAAAATAATGGTGATGTATGCAAAGCCTGGACTATATCCATCCTTCACGGAAAGGAACTCCAAAGCGGTACGTGATGCTTGAGGTTGCCAACCAGAAAGCAGCTTAATTACTTTCTCTGCCAGAGAACCAGCCTCATCACTTACAGCCCGGCCATCTGTCATTTGAGACTGAGCATTTCGACAAGCCACTGTGACAGCCCATTGCTGGCCGATCTGGTTGATGTTGCCCTTGCCTGCACTGGCTTTTTTATCGATACGCACAAAGTTCACGTGTGCCGCTGGTACAACCTGTGACATCTCTGTCACACTGACCGAATTGAGTGGTGTATAAATCTTTAGAAATTCTGGAATCTCTTTCAGTTTTTCTGCAATTTCATCACGCACCGCGAAGAAGGTGCTCATCTATAAAACTCCCAACAATATCTAAAATCATGGCCTCATCTTCAGCATTAATGCCGAGTTGAGTACGTGGTGGAAGAATGGATTGCTTGACCTTTCGATATTGACCACCCACTGCAAAAGTAATGTATTGACCATTCTTAGGCAGAATCGTTGCTCCATAATGCAGATGAGGGGCGTATTCAACATCCGTTCCCACTTCCACACCACTTGAAAGGACATTGTGCGTGTAGGAATTCATCAAGCGACCAGTATCACGGAGTGTTTCACCAACACCCACTCCATCACGCCCTTGCATGCTTGCACGCCATGAAATCTTCCATGGATTGCCATCAACATCAGTACCTGTTAAAAATCGGTGCTGAACACTTGAGACAAGCCCTTGTCCGATCTCATCAAACAACTGGTTTTTTAATGCATCAAAGCTACCCAATTGCTTGAGTACTGCTTCAATCGGTGAGCTATCAGCCTGAATACTAATAACAAAAGCCATAAACACCTCACTTCATGCTGGGCATTTGATCCAGGATAGAATCACCAAAAACACCACCTGTATAAGTTGTGCCAATTGGCATGGTGGAAGGTTTGTTTTTAGGTTGGTCATCCACGATCTGGTTTGTTTCAGGCAATTGGATCTGCAAATGTGCCTTGTTGTCAGCAACACGTTTCAAGAATGCGATTGCATCCTCATAACGCTGTCTAACCTCGTCGGTTGGTTGCTGGAAATAAAGGCGATAGCGTGCAATATCACACGCCATACGCTTTAAATTACTCGGCACGTTAGGAAGCGGCAAAGGATAACGACCACCAATGTGACCGTTAATTTCCTCTGTTGCATCTTGGATTGCATCATTAACAGCTGATTGAGATGGAAGCACCTGTTTAAGTTGCTCTATCTCATTACCAAATCGTGCGACCAAATCAGCTTCAGTCGCATACATAGATCACCTATTTAGTTTCGTCAGCTGGTTTGTCACTGGCTTTTGGCTTAACCGCTGGCTTAGCTTTTTCAAGTTCAGCTACCTTTGCTTTAAGCTCGGCATTTTCCTTTTCCAGCTCAGCCAAACGTACGGCGATACCATCTGCCTTAGGTTCTTTAAGCTCTTGATATTCTTCAATAGCCCCAGATGCTAAAAGGGCCTGAAGTTTTTTCTCTTCAAGCCCTTGGATTTCATCACCTGGACGAAAATGTCCGATCGACTGTTTTGCAATATACTTTGGCATTTAGTTCTCCTTATACGAATCCACGGCCACCCACTAAACCGTTCTTGTTATTTGGAACAGCAAGTGGAGAGGATTCAGCCAATAATTGAATGCTTGAAGGGTTCTTTTCTTGCCATTGGCTTAAATAGAATTCCAAAGCCTGTCCAAATGCTTCAACGTTTTGCAATGCACAATGGGCAATCCAGCCATTTGCATCAGAAACAAGACCGAAGAAATCTTCAGGAATAAAACGTTCCGCAACACCTTCCATGCTGTGCTTAACGTCATACGTCCAGATTTCAATATTATCCACTGTGCCACGGAACTGAGGCTTATCTGCCTGGTCAAAAGTTGGCGTGATTGGAACACTAATACCTGCATAAGGAGCAATGAATTTTTCTTTAAACTCAGGGTCCTTAATCAAGACATTAAATACTTTAGATGTGGTCAAAGCCATATTTGGCGATGTACCTGAGTGCTCAACAGATAAGTCAATCATTGATTGAATATCTTTAACAGGAGTGGCACCGGCTTGTCCCCATTTGATCAACGGCGTGAAGTTACAAGCAGGGTTGCGCTCATAATCCACTTCATACATTGGGAAGTCTGCTGAAGCGAAAGTGGTTTTACCGTAGAGTAAGACATCGCGGGCAATTAACAGTTTTCGATTTTCAATAGACTGGCGAAGATACAAAGCCTTCTGCGCTTGGTCAATTAAAAGTAGATCCGCATCAGATAAACGATTTGAACCGGTCGCAATCACCCCAAACTGACGTAAGCGTGCGATCAGAGCAGTGTTTTGTACTTCACTTGGCATAACCGTCATCATTGGCTTTAAGTAAGCAGGCTTCACGAATTTCACGTTGCCAGATTCACCTACTTTGATTTGGCGACCAGCAGCCGTCGGAGTAACGAACGGCGCAAGTGGAGTTGCTGTATTCAACTCACCAACTGGAACTTCCTTTTTGGTGTATGAAACACGTTGAGGGAAGAAGCGATCCATCAACCAAGTATCTACCTTTTGAGTAGTATCGGTCAGTAGCACCAGTTGTGGCACATCCAGCAATTCAACTGGTGCATTTTGAAATGTAAAAGTTTGACTCATGTCTTAGTTCCCCACAACTTTACGAAGTTCGATTTTATTAGCCAATGCCTGTGCACGTACTGCATCATATTGATCTGCTGTTAATGGAACTCCGTTCACAGTAACTACAGCAATATCGAAAGGACCTTGTGTGTAGATTGGCATTTCTAAGTTATTGTTGGCGTGATATGTAGATTGCTCTGCAGTGAAATCTGATACAGCAATCGCGTTCCAATCCCCTACCACCCCAGTGGTAACAACAGGGTGGTCAGCCACATTATTTGCACCAACGTTAAGTAGGTCGCCTCGTTTGTATGCAGTTGCTGTTTTTACTTTGGCATTTTCAGTGCGAATACCATCACCTACCACCAATTGATTGGTCGTAATGGTTTGAGTAATTGTTCCCATTATTTAGACTCCTGAGCTGCCGCAAATTTGGCGAATGCCTGATCTAAAGCTGATCCTTGTGGAGCTTGCCCACCTTGACCACCATTAGCTTGGTGAGTGAATAAGTGTGCATATGCTGGATTAACACTTGGTGCCGGCGTTTGTTGTTGCTGTCCAGCTGGCGGTTGTTGGTTGCCTGCTGCAAATTGCTTAAGTGTTCCAGCCATCAGATCAAATGCATCGTCTGGCATTGCAGCAAACTTGGATTTTTCATCAGCACTAAACTCTTTGTTCAAAGCTTTGGCCAAAGCATCAATCTCAGCATTGCGCTTATCTGTAGCAAACTTTTTAACCTGGTCCTGCAAACCTGAAATGGTTTGCTCATGTTCTTTAATTTTTGCTTTCGCTTGTTCTAGGTCCACGTCTGTGTCCTCTGGTTGATTAAAGTTTTTTGGAGAGTGACTGGCTGCCACTGCGTTTGTGTTGTCATCCGCACCCAAAGCACAGAAAGACACTTCACGAATACGTCCACCGCGGAATACTGCAACAGGAGCTTGGAATGTTCGACCATTTACAATGATCGAACCCTCTTTAACTTCCTCAACTGTGGTCGGATAAATTCGAACTGACATTTGCCATGGGAAGTCATCATCAGAGTCTTGAGCGACTTGAGTGCCAAATTCATTTGAAAGCAAATTGCCTTCAATTTTCAGACCTTCAGCATGACTGATGGAATGGGAGTTGATTGCTCCAACACGCTGACTGGTTCGATGTTCAAGTAGTGCAGGAATACGACCTTTGATTTGAATTGAATCAAGATCAAATACCACTTTGTCCCAATACCAGTGATCAGTAATTGCTTCACCACTGTAAGCAATACCCGAGAATGTGCGTTTCTTTTTTCCATCTTCAGGCTTGTCTACACTGACTTGACCTAATTGGAAGCAAAACTGGTCTTGCTCCTTTTTTTGATTTTCATTTGGATCTGGCATTTTCATGCTCCATAAAAAAACCGCCTTTACGGCGGTATAAGATAGACATTAGAAACTCACCTAGGTGGGCCAATGAATAAATTAATTTTGACGGGTATTAGCTTAAGTCTCCAATCACTTTCAAATCTCTTGTTTAAAAAATTTGAAATTTGATTCTCATGTTTTTTGAACTCAGAACATGTCAGAACTATTGCATTTCTACCACTCGTTAATCCATATCTCGTAAAACCCTCAAGAGCTCTTCTCATTGAAGTATTATTTGATAATAGAAGTTTGGCTTTCCCTTCTTTTATTAATCGTTTTCGGCCTCTTACTTTAGGGCATTTATTAGCAGGTATTTCAATTTGAATAGCAAAACAGTCCATTTCCATATAACCAAAGGAATTAAATCGTAAAGATTTTATAAATCCAATTTCACCCTAAACCAATATCCATTTATTCCTAAGGTTGTATTAAAAATGTAGCTTAAACATAAATTTATACAGCACCTATAACTTAATAATTCAGTTAAATAATGGCTTCAATGTATAAATCATCTGTCCTTCAATCGTTTCTATCGAAACCACTTCAAAAGACAATCCCATCGGCATGAGAACACCATTACCAGCATTCAACATATCTAGATCAATGCCCATGCCTTTAGCATTCTCAATCTTAATCACGATGTCACCAACACTTTCAGCCATTAGCAACGGCGCATTAAACTGGACTGTCTGCCCAACCTGATAAGCCCCTACCTGCTGAAGAGTCGCAGCACCTACCACGGTTGATGCCGTACTACTTGCCACAGCTTGAATGGCTGCCATGTCGGTACTCAGCCAGCGCTTCAGCACATCATCAGCCAAGCTAATGGACGGCTGGCCAAGATATGTAGTCAATGCAGCATCATTGCCTTGTACATAATCCAGAAAAGTACGAATTGCACTTGGCCGAATGTTTGGATCGAGTGGAATAACAGTATTGGCCACCGTATCAAATAGGTCCCGAGTCTTATCATCCATTGGAGCGAATAAACTGGTGAGCTTTTTACTTGCTGTCCACTCAGCTCTAATGACCTCCTTCTGCTCAAGGAGATACTCCTTATCCAGAGATGAAGCACTGATCTTTTTATCAACCAGCGATTCAAGCTCACCAAACTGCAAAGGATGAGAACTCCAATCCAAAGCCTCAGCCACTTCTGGCAACTGATCATCAGGAGTAATGCCGTATTTCAATGCTTGTTTCTCGGTCAAAGCAATCACGATGCAACGGCAACGGAATGAAATGGGTGGATAATGTGTCAGCCAAAATGGATGATCAATTGGCAATACAATTCGATTCAAAGCCAAATGACTGGGACGGACCCGGCTATCATTGATAGCTGAGTACATCAAATACGGTCGTTTAGCCTTATTGCGTTGCTGTTGTTGCCACCGGCCATGACCATATGCGTTCTGGATATTGGTACGGAATACATTGTCCAGGTAATGCTTTGGCAGAATGATTTCAGATTCAGCAATTAGCTTTTGAAAGTCATTAAACGTTCCACCGTCTGCAATAGATTTATTCACGGCCTTGATGACGGTTTCAATCTGCTCAAGACTTGATAGGAAGCTGACTGTAGTTGCCATCTGCCGAGTCTTGAGGTCCATTGAATAGAACTCATCAGGTAGAACGATCTTTTTGCTGTGAGCGTACTGAAGCGCCTCAAGAAATGTGACTGGTTGCATAACTCACGCCCAATAAAAAACCACCTTTCGGTGGTTTAAGTTTCTATCTGAAAATCAACAACACGACAGCGAGGCATAATCACCGGCTCACCATTCCGAATAACAAAAATTTGTGTTTTAGACGGCTTAATTGAAGACTTAAGTTGCTTGAGTAATTTCTTACGTTTTCGCTTTGAAGGATTTGCAACTAAATAAGGCTTACCATTTTCATCGAAATACATTCCAGTTGGTTTCATATCACTGCCCATCCTTCGCCATTGCATACCCCAGCACATCAGCCGCATATAAAGCTTGATCCAATTTAGCTGTGAACTCAGTCCGCGATGCTTCAGGTATTAACTTTGCCAAGTTAAAAATCAAAGTTTCAGGACTGTCTGATTCAGCCACTAATTGTTTAATCTGATCCTGATTTAAAAGCTCTAAATCACCCTGACCATCCGTCAGCTCTTCAACTTCCTGCTGTGCTGCAGATAACTTGTTGGCAGATGCCTTAAAGCTGAATACTTGGCGTGGTAATGCAGAGAATTGTGTATTCGCCGGTAATTGCTGAGTTTCAGCAATATCACCATCCTGAAGTCCATATTCACGCTGAAAGTATTGCGGTGTCAGGTTAGCCCCGGCATTCTTCAACTTCACATCGCGATCAGCTTTTTCAGGTTCAAGTGACTTTTCTTCACCAATGATGATTCTGTGACGCTCCCAACCATTGATATCGCACAACGCATTAATAATGGCTTGAATCGTCGGCATGATCATTCGAATGTCAGCTTTGTACTTGGCATTCTGCACTTCAAGATGAACCTCACCCAATGATCGAGATCCAGAGTTATCTGTACCACTGGTGAGCGTCTGACCAAGAATAACTTTCTGAATACGGCGCTCTAGGTTCTTATCAAAGGTTTCAAATGTTTGCGAGCTATTTCCAGAATTATTAGCTGCCTGAATTTCTACCGAGTCTGTCGTCCCAAGCGCAAGAACAGAACTTGCATGTGCCCGAAGTAATGCGTCACGCATATCTTCAGTTTTACCAACAGTCTTACCAACCATCATCGGCAGGCCAAATTTCTCAACAAACTTAGCCCAAAATTTAAATCCTGAATTCTTAAAGAACCACACCCAATACAATCGACTCAGTAGAGCTTCACCTAAAGGGTTCTCATAAGTAGATTTACAACGTGTCAAAAAGTGCTTGAAACGCTGGTCCACCTCCTGATCTTGCCGAGTACTGTTGTAATTGGCCAACAAGATTAGCCGACCATCATTCTTAGGCTCATACCATTGCATTGGTTTTTCACCAATCCACTTAAAACCTATAAACGGAGTAATGGTATTGCCATCAATGTGAAGACATGGATCCTCAGGCTTACTGTAAATAGTCTCTAGCACTGAGTAGCCATACCAACGGGCATTCTGTGCACCCAAAACAATTTCAGACCACCACTCCCGTAAATGATCCATCAGGATTTTGGATTCAGGTCTGTCTGTCGGCTCAATACGCCAAGGCGCACTTTCTAATTTATCCTGACGCTTTTCAACACACTGATAAATCTCATCGTCATACATCATGACTTTGAGACGTGGACGAGTCACACCTGCTTTACGCAGAACCTCATCACCATCAGGCATCTTAGTTAGATAGCTGATTAAAGCCAATTCAGCTTCATGTGAATACAATCCACCTGAAGCCGGCTTTTCAATTTCAGACTTTTTTGATTTCTTAGCCATAAATTAAACCTTATGCCGCTGGTGGGCTGTAATTAATCATCACCGTTGCTTCTTCAACTGCATCAATCAAGGTGTCTACCTGGTCGTCATGATCCTGAGTCATTGCCGCATTAAATGACTCACACTCTTCAATAAATGGAGCGACCCACGGCGCATTGACTGGAAGCATCACAAAACGGTCATCAGGGTTATTTTCAAAGTCATTTTCCAGTGGTACCTGGATATCCATAAAGCGAGTTAGCTTATCGATGTTACGCTGCACCGGCAGCACAGGAACACCGGAATAAGTACCTAAGTTTTGAATCAACTGTGTGCCATGGGCCTTGTCTTCAACCTTCATCCAACGGATTGGACGGAGCTCATAGTTATAATCTTTATGCTTATCGATAAAGGCTTTTGCCTGCCTGTTCATTTCAGGTGCTTCCCATTTACCCCGCAAAAGATCAATCAGGTAAAGCTTCCCATCAATACCGAGACCGGCCAGCAAGAACACAGTAAAGTCGTTATGCTCTTTAATCTTCTGTGCTGTATCGACATAAATCGCACGCCACTGCAATGGCGGCAACTCTTTGTATGTTCCAAACCATTCAGCCTTAATGAGGTCACCGCCTAATTTCTTAGGCTGCTGCATATACTGACTTGAGAATGTATAACGGGAAACCGTAGCACCCTCTTTATCTTGGCCACCTTTCTCAAGCTGCAGTAATGATTTTAGGGTTTCCTTTTGTGGCCAGTAGCTTTGGCGGCCCTTTTCATCACGCTCAACATCTCTTGGTACCAACTTTTGAATGTGTTCAGGCAAAGTATTGATATAAGCCTCATCAATTAATGCCGGAATAGAAACTTGCTCCCAATCACCAGGTAAGTTGCCAGTCATTACAAAGTGAGTTGGATCCTCAACATGCAGACGCTGCATGATCATGATGATGGGTGTATCTGACTTAGCCTTTCGGGAGTTCACCGTATTCAGAATTTTACGGTTTGCTGAATCACGCTTGATCTTACTAAAGGCATCTTCAGGCTTTAATGGGTCATCAATGATGATACAGCCCGTAAACCCTTCTTCCGCCAAGGTACCAGCACGGCGGCCAGTAACCTGACCACCCATCGATGCAACGTAGATATGTCCCACATCATAGTCATCTACAGTAATCTTCCACTCTTTCTTTGAATCGGTACTGTTGGATACCTGAAGATTCCACATTGCCTGAAAATCTTTCGATTTCACAATGTCACGGGCAGTATCAGAAACACCTTCAACTAAAGATTGGGAGAATGACAAATATAAAAAGCGTGAACGAGCGTTAAGAGCCAAGCCACGCGGTATTAGGTTTGTCGTTAATTCGGTTTTACCTGCACCTGGTGGAACGTTAATCACCAGGTTCGCGATATTGCCTTTGATAACTTCGTCAATTAACCAAGCCACATACTGATGATGCCAATTGACCATAAACTTAAAGCCCATGCGGGGCTTAAAGAACCGCCGGGTGAAATATAAATGCTCATCTTCACACAGCTTTTTTTCAACCTGTGTTTGCAGATCCATTTAGTATTCCTCTTGGGCTTTCCTCACAGCTTCATTGATTTGCTCATCAGTAGCCTTTGTGACAGTGGTTTGGGTAACTTCACTTGTGACTTCAGTCTTATTCGTAAACTGCCCACCTACATCCCTTGCGGCTTGCTCAAGAATCTTAAGAGACATCACTGTATTTTTTAAATTACGCTCTAACTGCTTTTGATAATGCTTCAGTCGATAGAATTTCTGAGCAATTGGAATATCAATCAGACCAGCATCAAAGTCAGCACGGGTTTTATGAAATAAATCTACAAATTTTTTAGATAGATTCTTACCTGCAACTTTGGTCGGGTCATATAGCTGGCATTGCTTTCTATCAATTTTCACCCCAAATTCTTGCAAGACCTGATCCGCTACCTCTTGAGGTGTATCACGGCATGCAAGAGCTTGAACTATAAATATTTTTACAGGCTCTTTTAGTGCTGCCATAAACACCTCTTTGTCTAGCTACGTCTAGCAAAATAGGCAAAAAAATTTAAGCCAACTTCAATAAACACGTACCGCATGCATGAGCAATATTAGCCCGGGATATAGTTGGGCCATCTTCAACTAACTTAGCCATTTTTTGAATATCGGAATGACCACCATAGCGACGAACAACCCCGAAGAATTCCTCTACATCATGGCCGCGCATTTTTAGAATTGGATGCCCTGTGTGGCTGTCATAGCATGGCCCGCCATTTGGACTGATCTTGTGCATTAAGTGATAAAGCTCATGCTCAACCAATGCCATAAAGTCCTCATCGGAACAGTAAGAGCAGTAATGTGCATCAAGCGTGATAAGTGCTTTTGGTAGAAACCCAAACCATCTAATCAACTGTGCTTCCTGTCTAAACTTTTTCCAACCACTTACTTGAAACTGAACAATCTCAGCTTGCCCCAATACAATGCGCTCTAATTTATTGAAAGCTTTTTCAGCCCATAAAAAACAAACACCAGAATGACCAACTAAATGCTCATGGTCTGGGTTATAGAGCTTACTGTTTGGATCAAGAATATTTGTATGCAGCCAGTCGTAAATTTCTTGTGCTGGCTCAAATAAAAATTCTTCTGTCCACTCTTCAGGATCAGTAATGTGCTTTGGTGGATAAGGTCTATTCATCGAAACACCACTTCAAATCATCCGGCACAGTCAAATGAATACCCAATTTCGTGACAGTAAAATCATGTACACAATTCAGATACTCAGTCATCTGCTTAACGCTTAATTTGGTTGTGCTGCAAAGTCTTATTACTTGCTCTGCAATCACTCGATATTCTTCACATTCATTCTGCTTCAACATGGCAATCGCTTTACATGTCTCTGTAAACTCTTGATCATCACGACGGTAAATAAAAATGAGGAACCTTTTCTTAAACTCAAAATGTAATTGATCTTTATGGGTGCCATTCTTCTTTTCGATCTGGCCTAACCACATCCAATAAAGTCTATTCTGGGCTGCTGACCGATCATCCTGTTTTTGATCTATCACCACACGTAAAGGCTTGCCGCTTTCCAATGCCTGAGTGTAATTGGTGTGCATGAAGTTAATAGCTTTAGTGATATCGGCATGGCTTTGGATAGGAAACACGGCTTTTTGCATTTCCTCTCCTTAAAACTTATCATGATGCAAAATTACAAAATCAAGAAACCGTAATGCTTTATCTCATTGGCATCTTATTTCTAGGCTTCATTATTTACTATTACAGGCTGGATCAGGCTAGTTCCACATCAGCTGAGTTTATTCTTTATCTATGCATTTCATTGATCATAATTTGCATTGGTCGAGCCTGGCGTGTTCTGACTTAATCAAAACACCTCTCTGTCTTCCATCACCAACATCCGATCCACTCTCACCAACCACTGATCAAACATTGCCTCACTCTCCGCCCGGTTACCCAATTCAAAACGGTCAAATTTCCCATGGCATGAATGACACAACGGTACCGTGAACTCATCACTGGATTTAATCGATCTACCCTTGCCATGCTTTGCTGAATTGCTATGCGCTGCCTGACTATTGGGATTACCACATCGAATACACGGCAATAATCGAACCGCAGCCAGTCTTTTTGAATCACGCATACAACGCTACACGCAAATTCTTAATACGCTCTTTCAACTTAATCATGATGCCGTCAATTGCCAGTAACTCATTTCGAGTCAATCCGGACCGGCTGAGATTCTGATACTTAGACAGCTCAGCACTGCAAAATTCTAAGTCTTGTTTCGCTTGTACTTTGTCTGTCATGGAATCACCAAATAAGAAAAGAAAAACCCCAACAAGTGTCAGGGTCTTTATGTGTTTGAATGAGTGAAAAGAACTTTATTTAAATTGCATAAACATCTGTTTCTACCTCATCCCAAAATTTCAAAATCTGATCTCGGTGATCAGCAGGCTCACTACCCCTGATAATATAAAAAGTTTTTACATTACCTTTAATACTAACACTTGTGCGAATGTAAGACTCTTGGAGTCTTTCCATTCCTGTGAGTGGTCCATATCGCTTTGAAATCACCTGATCTTTTAAATCTAAATGATTTTTATCAACAGCCTGCCCGCCAAAGTTACCACCAATAAAATATGTCATGTTGAGCATCCTTAATGCCAATTAAATAAAAATTAATCATGACCATAATGGATGCAAAAAACAATAGAACAATTATACTAACATACTGTTTTATAACACAATTGTATTAATATAAAATTATAACTTAATGAATTGTCTGTTCTTTTTTTTGCAAAAAATATAAAAATAAAACCCCGCCAATAATGCATATTTAGCGGGGTCTTGCGTGCCGTAATACGTCCGGCAAATGTCACCGAAGTGACAAGGGTCTATTTAACTTCTTTCAAACAATCCCTACACACCTGGATTTCTTCATCATCAATCGTGTAATCGATTTCAGTGGCACCATGAAGGCCAAATAAACACATTAAGAATCGGAGCATCACTTTTCTCCATGCGAAAAAAAAGCCCACTTCAGCAGTAGATTGATGTGGGCTTAAACTAAGGACCTTGGAGGGTCATTCAGAAACTACAGCTGTTTCTAGCAGCAATCATGCATACTTGTTCGTGAATTTCTTGTGAAGAAAATTCATTAAAAAAGCCCGCTTAACTCGGGGAAGTTAAACGGACTAGTATGGGGTATCATCTTTTTTATTTTTTATTGCGCTTTCTCTTGGAGCAAAAAAAATATATCACCAAGCTTTGATTTACAAAGTATAGAGAATTTGGAGAAACTGTTTTTCTGTGTATGCTTTTGGTTATTTTTTGATCTTTGTTAGACAATGATCATTAAATCTAATTTGGGTGCCCCGATATTGCTTACACCGAACATTTCTCAGGGCATTAAAAATGCTCACATTACTGTAAGCATTTGTGGTACTTCTCGTCTTTCCGAGTGTCAGTCGTTTTTCCCAGCTAGGCGATAGATAACTTCGTCTAACCTGATAAAAAATTAACCGGGATTTGCTATTCAATCAATCGTTTTATTTCGTAATTTTTTGATAAATATCACGTTTAATTCACGACTGATCTGATTTTGAATTGATCACCACAAAAGATCCATGCTGTGGTCCATGGCTAATCCCTACTTTGATTGCCACTGAATAGGCACAGTACTAATCAATTTTCGGTTTCGATTCAAATTTCGGCGGGGCATCACTCCCAATTCTGATTTCACTTTCCTGCATATCCTATTCATGCTCGATGAACTGCATGGGTTGTACCCTCTTTCGTGGGGCCCATACGTATTTGCTCAAACAGGCTTTAGCTAATCAGCAAACTATAGAAAATGGGTTTTAAGATACTTTTCTCCTGGCATTAAAAAACCTCCCAAGGGAGGCCTATTTAGCAATCTAATTAGGTGATTTTTGAATCTTCAAAATTTTTAGGGAGATTTAAATTTATTTTAAAATTCGCAATTTGATCAGCATTGCCCCAATCCCCATAAATAAGCGCTTTTACTTCAATGCCAGTATCTTCATATAGATGCTTATCCTTTAAAATTTTGAGAAACTTTTCTGCATCTTCATCACTTAGATAACCTATTTGAATACCACCTACAATCACCATAATTGCATAAGTGTATTCTGTGTTTGTGGTATCCATGATCAAAAGAGCATTGACAACTTTACTGACAGAATGATCAAGTTGAGGGCCAACTATTTCAATTATTGGTTCTTGAAAGTCAATTGCACTGTAAATTTGATGACCAAACTTATTTTTAGTCATTTCTTTAAACTTTCCACCGGACTTATATTGGGTGGGCTTCACCATGACAAAAAATGTTATTAGAACAATGATCAGAAGAAGAACTAGACCCATGACTCATACTCTTCACATGGGAAAGACAACAACACCTTAACACGAAAGGATGTACGTTCTTTAGATTTTGATCTGCCCTCACAATTTATTTAATTCAGAAGACAGATACTCAACGAGCTGCTTTTTACACCCTATCTCAGGTATATCAAATACCCAATAACATGTAGATCTAGACCTGCATTTAAATATGACGGTCAAAGTATTGATTTCAATATAAGCATCTTCATCCCTAAGCTCTGCAAATAATCGCAGAGTTATTGAAAAAAACTTTAACTTATTGACTATTTCATATTTTGATGGCTCATACTCCTTTAGAGCCTCGTCATAAATAAAGTCAAAGATCTCTTGGACCATAGTAATGTCCAGCAGTTTAACTTCGAGTAATGAAGATAAATGAACACTTACCATTACGCTGTACAAAAACTGTATTGTGGCTTGTTCTAATCTTTAAAAGGTTGTAGATGCAAAAAAGCCCACCATTTGGCGAGCTTTTAAATTAACTTAGTGCATCACATACACTTCGGTCACTATAACAGAAATATGCCATATCTCGGCATGCCAGTCAAATACTAATCAATACGTAATCGCTTATCATGCCCAGCTAAATAAAACTTCCCCGCATAAATCATATTTCTTAAAACATTCCGGCCCAGCTTGAATTCATCTTCCATTTTTCGATCTGACAAGCCTCTTACATTTCTTTCAATAAATAACTGAACAGCCACCTTAGCTGAATCACAAATCAGTTTTGATTGCTTCACTTCAATGATGAGCTTCCGCACCTGCTCCGCTTCAAAATCATTAATCTTACAAATGATCTGATCCTTGCGTGGTGCCACACCTTTATTGTTCTCACAGATCAACCAATAGATCTGGTTCACTCCAAGGCTATCCGGCTCATTCCCCGACTTCATGCGACAGGTTTGAATGTATGCACCGTACTGCTTTAACCAATCTTCAGCTGTAAATTTTGACCAATCCATTACTTGTGTTTTAACCGCTGCATTCATCCCATTGCCCTCAAACTTCTTTAATATCGATGTCGTGTACTGTTTTCATTAAGTGCTTTTTAGATCTATAACTCGCCAATTTCCGCGTTACTGCCGACTTCACATCCTCAACAATCAGCTTCCCATCGCTCAGGTATGTGAAATCTGCAAAATATCTAAGTGCTGGCTTGGCTCGTTTCTCCCCTTCTATTTTTACCTTAGGTGCTAACTCAAATTTGACCTGACACTTAAGCTCTGAAATTTCACCCCTTTGCATTAACGCTGTAAGCTCGATATAGCGTTTGTATTCCTTGACGCTATCGAACTTCATTCCATCCTTTTCAATGCGCTGTGCGTTGAATTTGTTGCGCTTGGTGGCTGTCTTACGACCACCACCGTAAAGTTTTTTGTATTCAGCGAGTGAGATGCTGGTCATTAGTCACCTGCAACCAGCTTAAAAACCAAAATCACCACAATGATTGAAATTGAGAACCCAATACCAAAACTAAAACCCCGGTTCATCCACTCCATGACAGCGATATTGTTAAAGCCACCAGTCGCCCACCTCCAAATAAATTTGACCGCAAAGAACAAAGCAGTGCCAAGCAGAATACAAATGAGGAAATCTTTGTTATTCATCTCTCAATCACCTTCGTAGTGGGTGCAATATGATTGCGGATATCGGATACATAGTCCGTGCGGTCGTGGTCTGCTAGAGCGGCGCGGATGCTATGGAGCTTAAAAAACTTCTCCACCCCTCGTAATGCAATCAAACCTGAGCCATAGAAAACTTGACTGCCATCAAGAATCACATCAGTTGCCGCATCAGGCGCCCCATCCACAATCGCCTGACACTTTTCCAACCCCAATTCTTCGATTAAGTTCATGCTGTCACCTTAATTTTAAAAATCTGCTTAGCCTTTTCCGTAGCCTTATAGCCTGCCGGTGTTTCAAAATCGCTTTCTACATAACCAGCTTGCTCTAACTGATTCACATATCGCTGTGCTGAGCGCTTACTCATTTGCAACCAGCTCTTTACATCGTCAGTGCTTGTGCGACTACGCTTTTTAATAATGTTCCCCAGTACAAGAATCATTCGCTCACCGTATGCAACTGCAAGCATGGAAGGGAAACAATCCACGGTTTTATCGTCTAATGGGTGTTTCATGCGGCACCTCGATATTTATCTTCATGTTTAAAGTTTGCTTCAACCAAAGCACGTGATAATTGAGGACAAACAGAATTACCCACCATTCGAGTTTGCTCGGTTTTAGTCAGGCGAATTTCATTGCCATGCTCATCAATTCCTTTTTCAAAAACGTAAGATTCTGGAAAACCTTGTGCTTTAAAAAGCTCAACTGGTTGCAGCATGCGAAAACCAATATCTACAATTTGATATTCTTGCTGCCCCACGGTAACCAAACCAAAACGGTCGCGAGTCGGGATTGTGCGTAAAGGCTCACTAATCGAATTTCCATCTTTTTCACTGCCGTAAAAAGCAGTTAGAAATGCACGAACTTCAGCAAATTGATTAACTGTGGTCATCGCATGTAATGGCTCATTGAGTTTTTGCCCGATACAGTTTTTCTTCATTTTAGATAGATGACTGATTACAAGAGAGTTATGGTCTTTAGCGGTAATCGTGTGAACTGGATCTGTCACAGCACTCCCAACAACACCTGTATAGTTTTTTGCCAAAAATGCCGATATGAGGGCATGGTGACCACCTTTGGTTTGAGCGCAAATAGTTCTCAATGGTTCATGAACTGGCATCGACCTCTTATTGGATGCATTAGCACATTCAGTAAGAACTGGAACAACACCATTCACAATAAATGGCTCAGGGCTATCAAATACAAACTTCTTCAAACCACCTGCGATACGCTCCATTGTTGCTGTAGCCAATGGGCGATTACGAGTGAATATACTTGGTGCTTCAATACTCCAGTCAATACACTCAGCTGCAGTACGCCATGGTTTTAATTTTCCTTTTTGCACCTGGATGCTATCCGGGTGACCGTGTGTTGGTGCAGGCCATTGAATTGGTAATCCATCACGACGAGCAATTAAGAAGAAACGCTTGCGAATAGTGGGTGATCCATAATCACATGCGCGCAGTTCACGCCATTCAACCTCATAACCTTGGCGGTTTAATGCATTCACAAAACTTTTGAATGTTCGACCTTTCCCCTTAGGACATGGACGACCATCTTTACCAAGCGTTCCCCAGGTTTTAAACTCTTCAACATTCTCAAGCATGATTACTCGAGGACGAGTTTTAGCGGCCCAGCGCAATGCTACCCAAGCCAATCCACGGATTTTCTTTTCAACCGGTTTGCCACCTTTAGCTTTGCTAAAATGCTTACAATCCGGTGATAACCAAACCAGACCTACCGGTTGATTTCCAGTTGCCTCGATTGGATCTATATCCCAAACACTTTCACAATAATGCTTTGTATCCGGATGATTGATTCGATGCATGGCCAATGCTTTTGGATCGTGATTAATCGCAACATCAACAGGACGTTTGAATGCCTGCTCAAGACCTGTCGACGTGCCACCACCGCCAGCAAAGTTATCAACGATCAATTCATGAGGAAGAAAAGACATATTCACACCCCACCCCCTAAACCTTGTTCTTCAAAAGACTTGATTTTTATCTTGGCTTCTTCCAAATATTTCTTAAGCTCATCACCTTGAAGTGGCCGAGTGTCTTTAGGTGCAGGCCCATTACCCCAATCCCCATAATCAGCAACAATCTTTTTTTCAATAGCTGGTGGCTTAATCCATACAGCCTGAAGAACGCCTTGTGCTACAAACTCAGAAACAACATCGGTGTAATTTTCCTTAAATGCCTCGTATGCATAGAATTGAGCACGCTCAACATTCTTCGCCCAGTTGATATCGTTAAACATGTCGTAGCAGCGGTCGTAGGCTTCTTTCTCAGCATTTGTGATTTGATGTTTTTTATCACCAACCCACTTAACAATATCCGCCAACGCTGCATGTTTGCCCTTGAATGAATCAACAGCTCTTTGTTGTTCGGTGCCAAAACCTGTGATACCTAAACACCACTTGCGGAACATTGCTGGATCTGGACAAAAGCCGTTATCACGAACCATGCGTAGACCTGTTGTAATCTGCTCTCGTGAAAGATCTTCAACACAAATTTTCATTGCATGATTGATTGCTTCAGCTGGCATGCCTTCAAAAGTTTTTTCAAAAGAACGTGGTGCAATTGCTTTGAAAGTTGCAACCAGCTGACCAGTCTTGATTGGCTGAATCACTTGTTGATTAGAAACCATAGCTGTCATTGCCCTGCTCCTCTTTTGCGATCAACTGCTGAATCTCATCCCAACGAGATGATTTTTGGTTTTGTTGTCCAGGTGTGAATTGCTGTTTCGGCTCAAACAATCCTTGGTAGTTTCCAGTGATTGAAGTTTTTAAGGACTGATTGCTTCCATCGAATCCCCATTGCTGGAAATCCTTGTAGATTGTGTTTAGGGCATTTTTGGTTAGTTTGGTTTTTGCTGTTTGAGAGCGGTTAGAAACGTATTGCTCCCAGAGAGAGAAATCACAGAGAACTGCAAATTTTTCAGAAGTCAGTTTGATTACTTCGTCATAAGATAATTTACGAGATTTCTCTTTGCGCTCTTTTTCGGCTTTTGCTTTTTGTTGTTTTGAAAAAACTTGGTAAGCATAAAAATTAGCTTCCAAAGGTTTTTTAGAGCGAAGCGACTTAAATAATAATTCTATAGAAGTAATTCTATAAATTAATTCTATTGTGTCTACAGATTTTGTAGTACCTAGCACTACAGATTTTGTAGTGGTGCTATCCATTTTTTGTAGTGCTACAGATTTTGTAGTGGTACTACAATTTTTAAAGTGCTCAACAAGAGAAACCTCATTAATGCGGTACTCGTTACCCTTTCGGCTGTTCTCGCTAACAATGGAAATTACACCCAAATCAAGTAACTCTTTAAGCCCCTTACGAACAGTCATAGCGCTGGTTTTTTTGGCGCCCTCAAGCTTTCCACCTTGCAACTGTGAATAGCTAACATGATCTGTAGTCTTGTCTTTGAAACCGTTAATACGATCCTCAAGCTCTGCATATACGTTCCTGGCTGCGTCAGTTAAGAATGGGCGAACCTCATAGCGGTAAAGACGACTTGAAGGAACATAACCTCGCTCAAACCTGTCTTCCATTTTTTTACCTTTGGAGAACGGGACTATGTTGTCCTCGTGTTTTTTTAGTGCTGTCATTCCCAACCTCCCAATCGCTTCCCGGCGTTCAATTCCTGCACGTTTGCATGACGAATCAGGTGGATTAATGCAAAGCTTCTGTTTCCATCCAGCAATACGCCATTGCCTTGAACTTTATGCACAGTCATTAAGCCGCATGGCTTGGATTCATCGATAAAAACAACCGTATCGCCGGCTATAAGATCTGATTCTGAAATCAAGCAATGCCAGCACTGCTCTTCTTTAAAATTCGTGCACTTGTTAGCGCATGGGTGTTGTGGTAGATTTGTTTGCATTCTTGGGTTCCTAAATTCTTGAATAACGACCACTTCTCTGTTCGCGCAGGAAGTGGTTTTTTAATATCCGAGTTCTTCTTTACGTTCGCTAACTTCGTCATGAAACAGATCGTCTACTGATTCAATTCGATTCATCCAGCTCTTCGACATAACTAACAAAGCTTCCACTCTGGACTTATCAATGCTTTGATATTCCTTGGGAACGATCTTCAAACCAATGCAACTCAACAGCTCGCAAAGAGTTTCAATTTCTGTCAATCCATTGTTTTTCTTGTCATTTTTCATTCTAGAAATGGTACTAGGGTCAACCCCTAGTTGCTCCGCGATATCGCTATTTTTCCCTTTTGCAAGAGCCTGCAAAATGCGTGATACGTCATTTCTGGCACTTGCAGATAGTTCTATTGATAATTTGTTCATGGTGTTCCTGGGCTGTTAAAGCATTGAGTTTTTTTCATTTGCTTTTTTGGTCGCAATTCAATCCAGATGTCCTGGTAAGACCTCGGAAAGATTTTCTTTCGAGTGCATAAACCTTGATCTTCAGCGATAACTGCTAGCCTGATTTTTCGATCAATAGGTATTGCCTTCCATCCGCTAACTGAGGCTGGTGTGATTCCAAGCAATCTAGCTACAGCGCTTACACCACCAAGAGCCTCGATAAGTTGTGAGTCTTTCATAACTTACTCCTAATTCACGAAACCTATTATTAGGCATTCCTTATTTTTAATCAATAGGAATACCTTATTTTTTATATGTTAGGATCACCTAATGAAAACACTTGCCGAACGTCTAAGATATGCCATGGAAGTTTTACCTCCTAAGAAAGTAAAAGGGGTTGAACTTGCACGTGCTGTAGGAGTTAAGCCACCATCAGTTAGTGATTGGCTTTCCGGGAAATCCAAAACAATGGAAGGGGAAAACCTCCTACGAGCTTCCAAATTTCTTGGTGTAAATCCGAGCTGGCTTGCTACGGGCGCTGGAAAACACAATCTTGATCTAACCTCCAATGTGATACCGGTTGCCCCTAAGATGGCCCCTGTCCTTTCATGGGTTCAAGCAGGTGTGTTTACTAACGTCCAATCTGTAGATATGTCACAAGTGGAAGAATGGCTCCCTCTTCCAGAAGAATGCACAAACTGCTTTTACTTGAAAGTACAAGGCATTAGTAATAGCCCTGAATTTCTTGAGGGGGATTATATTCTTGTTGATCCTGATGTTTATTATAGTGATATGCAGTCTGGCGACATGATTGTAGTTAGGAAATTCGAAGATGCTACTTTTAAAAAATTGGTAATTGAAACTGATGGTTCTCGCTACCTTCAGGCATTAAATCCGGAATTCAAACCCAATATCATTCCACTTGATGAAAATTGTCATTTTGTTGGTCAGGTTGTTGATTGTATTCGCTATACATATCGCGCCAAACGGAGAACAAGAGCGAATTAAAAAAACAAAAGCCCAAGTGCATTCAATCCTGGGCTTTGATGGTGGATGATAATAATGAATAGTCCAAAACTCCCAATACCGCCGCTACATACATATAGGAATCAATCCAGCACAATACAGCTGGCAATAAATCAATTCCTTATATCTTATGTACGCGAAGATTATTATTTTAATATCGCCATGCTTGATGGAGCTAAAGCCTATAACCTCGTGAAACTCGTAAGTATAAATTTTGGATATGCCACTGTTGATATAATTTTCAAAACCATCACAGGTGAATTGATAAACCTGCCTATAGATTTACTTATTTCAATAGAGGTAGCTGGGCAGAAAGAAGTTTAAAGCCGCTATATGCGGCTTAGGTGTTAGCTGTAAACCTACTGCATGTTTTTAGGGGTATTAGGTTTTGTTTTAAATGGGGTGGTAAATGGGAAAAAGACTAAAGGATGATGAAATAATAGCTTTAAAGAGTGTTCCCAAAATACTATTAAAGCCACTTCGTCAAAAGTGGATAGAACAGCTAAAATTTAGGCAGCTTTCTATTGAGTTGTGTAGCCAGGATCAGAAGCATAGATTTAAGCTTTATATGAGACAATCAAATCTTGATGAGGATAATTTCTCATGTGGATTGAGTTATTTGGAGTCAAATGAGAGTGATATAACGCTAGCTAGATACAATGGTAGTAGTCATGTTCATGTTAATAAGTGTGATGGTCAACGATTTGATTTTCAGTGCCATATCCATCAGGCTAACGAGGCGTCATTAAAAGTTTCTAAAAAAATTGAAAACTTTGCTATTCAAACAGATAGATATAAAAATCTATCTGGCGCTATACAATGTGTGCTAAAAGATTTTAATATAATCGATATAAACATCGGACAGCTTATAGAGCAAGGAGGATTGTTTGATGAAAATTAATGAAGTTAAACAATTGCTTTGCAATAGTTTTTGTCGTGATATAGGTTTTAAAGAAACCAAAAATGGAGCAATAGTGTCCCTGCCTATATTTGATATGGATGGTGATGCTTTTAGTATTTATTTAAGCGAGATAACTGGTGGTTGGCGTTTATCAGATGGCGCAAGCACAGTGATGCGCTTAAGCTACGAGAATGACTTAGACGCATTGTTAAAAGGCTCGCGTCTTGATTTATTCAACAACTATGTAGCAGAGGCTAATGCTGAATATGATGATGGTGAGTTCATAATGCAGATCCCAGCTGATCAACTGGTCATGGGCTTGTTTGAATTTACTAGATTGTTAAATAGAGTTAGCGATTTAGCTCTACTAAAACAACATAGAGTTGTATCTACATTTAAAGATCAACTTAGAGAAGCTTTATTCTCTCTACTACCACCTGATCAGATTCACGAAAATTATCGCGTCCCAGGGCTGCCGAATGCTGATGATTATGTTATTGATTATATGGTGGAAGCAGAAACTCCCTTATTTCTATTCGGTGCCAGCAATAAGGACTCTGTTAGACTCTCAATTATTACAATGCAATACCTTGAAAAACATGATATTAACTTTAACTCCTTGGTGATTTTGGAAGACTCTTCAAAACTGCCAACACAGGATTTAAGTCGACTCATGATTGCAGCTAACGATATAATTCCTAATTTGCATGAAATGCAAGCTATCGAGAAAAAAATTAAACATAGATTAGTTTGCTGACGCTCAACTTGACTCTATAGCAACACAACCCACCCCAGCGGTGGGTTTTCTTTTGTCTATTAAAACACAAAAATTAGGTTTGCTTAATTTTATTAGGCATACATATTGACAATATAATTAGGTTTGCCTAATATTTATTTCACCAGATAACAAAAAAGTCCCTAGCTTTCGACGGAGAGGGACTTTTACTCAAAGAGTGAGATAAGTATGAACCAAACACCTTCCCACAGTCAAACACCTACGTTTGGCCATATCCCAACTACAGGGATTCTTTACCAGCAGCCGCCTTCTAGTGAACAGATTGCTAAGGCGAATCGCTGGAACAAGTTCAAAGCTTTTATGCGTGACGCCATTGCAGTAGTGGTTTTTAGTTCGCCAATCGTGGCAACGCCTTTTGCAGTTCGTAGTTGTTCAGATGATGTGGATCGTCAGGCAGTGCAGGCGGTTAAGTTTCAGATGGAGGTTAACCATGAACGCTCAAACTAAACCTGAATTGCTTGCTCCGTGTTTTCCGATGCTTTCAATCAAAAAGTCAGGCATTGAAGTTGATGCAGACAACGTGCAGTTCTCTTTCGTTGTTGGAAATCAGTCTATTGATTGTGAAATCAAAGCAGCAGAACTGACTGATTCAATGTGTGTTGAGTCTCAATTTGATCCTGAATCTGGCCGTGATGTGGATTACACCAGGCTTGAAGTGGATAACAAGACTTTGGCACTGGTCACTCGATCTGACTTTGAGGAAACACCAGCTGGCTTGCATTTCATTCTGACTGAATCTCAGGTTTATGAGTTGAATGAATGGCTTGAGGCGGATGCTGTTGAAAAGTTTGAAATGGCACAAGGATAAGAAAAATGAATGCACCAGTACATCAAAACCAAAACCCTTTTGCAGTGTCAGCGCCTCAAACTCAGGCGATGTCTACTGTTCAATCTGACAGTCAACGTGCTATTGCGGAAGTTCAAGCGGCTCTTGTGATTGCTAAACAGTTTCCGCGCAATCCGATTGAAGCTTATGACCGTGTAATGAATGCTTGTCAGCGTCCAGGCTTGGCACAGTCGGCAGTTTACTCTTATGCACGTGGTGGTACTTCCGTCACTGGTCCATCAATTCGACTGGCTGAAATGCTGGCTCAGAATTGGGGGAATATTCAGTACGGAATTCGCGAGCTTTCATCTGAAAACGGTGAATCTACTGTTGAAGCCTTTGCTTGGGATGTTGAAACCAATACCCGTCAAACTAAGGTTTTTCAGGTTCCACACATCCGCTATACGCGCCAAGGCACTAAAAAATTAACTGATCCGCGCGATATTTATGAGTTGGTTGCAAACAATGGTGCGCGTCGTCTTCGTGCCTGCATTCTTGGTGTCATTCCAGGTGATGTGGTAGATGCAGCTGTTGATCAATGTGAAAAAACTATTCATGCATCTGCTGACACTTCGCCAGAAGGCGTGCAGAAGCTCATTAAAGCTTTTGAGCAGTTTGGCGTATCCAAAGATGATATTGAGGGATTCATTCAGCGTCGAGTTGATGCAATCACTCCTGCCAATGTGGTTTCGCTCCGGAAGATTTTCACCAGCCTTCGTGACGGTATGAGCAGCGCCAAGGATTGGTTTAAAGGTGCAAAAACAGTTGATGTTGCAGCGGTTGATGCACCAAAACCAACCCTGAGTGATGATGAATTTAATGCAGCACTTGAGCAGTTAAATGCTGGTGCTATTGATAAAACATACATACTTGATGGCTACGCTTTAACAGATGCGCAACGTGTAGCAGTGGAGGCTCAATAATGAAATTATTCCGCTGCTCATCTCTACATAAATTAATTGGTGATGGTCGCTCTAAAGCGGCCGTCATCAGCGACACTGCAAAGTCTGCAATCCGTGACACGGTGAAAGAAGACCTTTATGGCTTTCGCTCATTCACTGGCAACCAGTACACAGCCAAAGGCAATCTGCTTGAGGATTTGGCAATCGAAATGTCTGGCAAGATGCGTTATCGCAATTACCAAAAGCACGTAGGTCGTGTTGAAAATGAATTAATCACTGGTGAGTGCGATGTGCTTGATCTTAAAAACAAACTGATCATCGACACGAAATGCACCTGGGATATTGGCACCCATCCTTTCTTTGTTGATGAAGCCATGGAGAAGGTTAAAAAAGCAGGCTATGACGTTCAGATGCAAGCCTACATGTGGTTGTATGAATGCGAAGTCGCTGAGGTGGATTTTTGGTTATTCCCTACTCCACTGGAACTCACAAAGGATTGGGATGATCGGGAGCAACTGATCGACATGGTTGAGAAGATCGACATTCGTGAGCGTTTAACGACTGTGGTGATTGAACGTGATGAAGCAATCATTCAGAAGATCAAGGACAAAATTCCACACTGTCAGGAGTATTACGCAAGGCTGTTTGCTGAACGCAGTAAAGGAAAGGTGGCGGCATGAAAAACTAACTCGCGTCCACCCTCTAATGAGCGAAGCCTTTGTGATTTGGCTTGTCAGCATTGGCTATAGAGGCGTAACAAATGCATCTGGTGTTTTGTTCTACTGCGAAGCGTCTGGAAAGAATTTCCCTCGTAACGTGATGATTATGGCGAATGGTCGATTGAATAAACCAGCGACCCAGTTGTTTGAAGAATTTAAAAAATACAACCCTTTTGGTGAGGTGGCGTGATGATTGGAACTCAAATCAAACCTGACTACTCGGAAGCAGTTGCTCAATTTATTAAAAGCGGCGGTCAGATTAAGCCGGCAGTAAATACCAATAAAGCTATCGAGTGGAACCAACCCGTTTCTACAGGTGGTTTAAAAAATAATATCCCACTTCGCAAGGCAGCCGAAGCTAAAGGTTTAAAGACGTATGTACCTTATGCACCTTGTGAAAAATGTGGTAGCTCGGAACGCTCAGTCAAAACTAATGCTTGCATTATATGTGACCGACGTAGAGCAAGAGCCAAGACGGGTTTGAGCTCAAAAAATTTGGAAGCAATTGGTCATTACTTGTTAGGTAAAGGCGAAGCGGTTGAGTTCACCAGTGGCGGCAAAAAGTACGTTTTGAAAGTTGAGGTGGCTTGATGAGATTAGCTAAATTTACTGCGAGTACACAAAAGCTTAAAAAAGCTGGCTTGTACCAGATAGGCGCAAGGAAAAACGCCTTAATTAAGGTCAATAAATACATAAATTGCACGGTGAAGTATACAGAAAATGGTCCTGTGACCATTCCTGAAAATCTTATCTACTTTTTCACTGAAGAAGAGCTTCAAGCACTAAAAGATGGGAAAACACAAATTAAAAATGGGAAGGTGGCGTGATGGATATTCAAATTAGAAAGCAATTAGAGCAGCTTGAGTACATCAAAGACAAACTTGAATACATTGAATATGACGAAGCTCTTGGTTGTTATATTGAAAAGCAAGATGGATTACCGACAGGTGTGGCGGCATGGGTAAATGGTGCGTTTTATGGATTTGAGCAAGCAGCCAAAGCCCAAGCGGTGCCGGAATGGATTTCTGTTAAAGATCGATTGCCAAAAAATAATATTTTAGTTTTAGCAATGTCTCAAACCGTTAGCAATATCTTCAATGTTTACGATGTAATGGCTTTGGATGAGTTTGAAGAAGCTGACGTAACGCATTGGATGCCATTACCTGATGCGCCGCAGGAGTCAATCAAATGACTGAAATTCAAAAAACAAACATCCGGTTTGCTCAACTCCAACTTGATAACCTGATCGAGCGTGATAAGCCATACATTGATTCATGGTCAGCTGGTGATGTTGGTTCGTTCAATGCGATTTTAAATGCAGTGGATTTTGACAATGAGTTCACTTTTGATATGCGCGGCTGGTCACGTCAGCGTGTAATCAGTGGCACAGGTGCAATGCTGGAAATCAATGAAATGAATGAGGATAAGTTGTATCACTTGTTTACGACTTATTTGAGTGAATTGCCGAGTGGTGTGGTGAAGTCTTTAGGAGAAGTGTCGTGAATCTAATTGAAAAGTTAGGTGGGTATGGGAAGGCGAAGCGTGAGCTTGAGTTAAAAGAGCAAAACTCTGTTCTTCAATGTTGCAGTGCTGTAACCGCTGAAATGATTCGTGATGCTTTACTCGAATACCGCCGACAGCACAATATTTTTGAGGTTGGGGATAAGGTTGTTTTTAGAGAGTGCTCAGGAATTGGTGGCGCAAGTGATGCTATTGATTTAATGACGGTTAAGAGTATTGATGCTTTTGGGGTGAGAATGACAAATAGTTTATGCCCGTGGGCTATTCAAATTCGTCATGCAACTGATGCAGAAATCACAGCAGGTAAAAGATTGGAGGTGGATTGATGGAAATTGATCGCAGAATTCGGGCGAAAGAGTTCATGCAGTTACTTGCCATTGGTAAAGATAAATTCTATTCAATGGTGAACTCTGGTGATATTAGACAACCGGTCCGACTTTCAGAAAAGGATGTTTTTTGGTACTCATCATATGTGAAGCATAAAGTCGAGGAACATAAAACAGAATCTGATATGATAGCCCACACATAGTGGGCTTTTTCTTGTCTATCCTTAACCTACTTTCACATAAACGGGTAACTAAACGGGTAACATGAACACCACAAATAAATTATTTTATATATTACAGTAGGTTAAAGTGAAAATTGTCATTCTCAACAAACCTTATGACGTCCTCTCCCAATTCCGTAAAGACGAAGCACACATGACCATGTCTGACTTCGTAGATGATCCGACTTTGCGCTTGGCGGGTCGCCTTGATATGGACTCGGAAGGTTTAGTTTTTTTAACCGATCACGGCGGTTTAAACCAGTTTATTACCAACCCGGCCAACAAGAAGTTTAAAACCTATCTGGTACAGGTGGATGGTGATGTCACTGAAGAAGCGCTGGAACAGCTTCGTCAAGGGGTTGAACTGAAAGATGGCATGACCCTTCCTGCCAAAGCCATTAAAGTGCAACAGCCTGAATGGTTATGGGAGCGTGATCCTCCGGTTCGTTTCCGGGCGTCGGTGCCTACCTCCTGGATTGAAATTTCAATCTGTGAGGGCCGTAACCGCCAGGTTCGCCGTATGACTGCTGCGGTAGGCTTTCCAACTTTACGTTTGATTCGTACTAAAATTGGTTCGATTGATCTGGTTCAGTTGGGTCTGCAACCGGGTGAAACCAAAGAAATTGAACCTTTACTTTACCCTGACTTTAAAGATGTCCCTGCCGAAGAACCTTACCGTTCACGTTCTTATGTGAAAAAACCAGGTGGTACGGGCGGTAAACCTATGGTTCGCAAGAACAAAGATGGTTCTGTGAAGAAGAAATCAGGTACCAAACGTATCTGGCAAATGGATGAAAGCGAGAAACCGCGTCGCAAGACCAACGGAACAACGCGTCCAAACACCAAAGCGCCGCGTGGACGTGGTCGTGGTCGCGGTTAATCGCCACAATATAATAAGGGTGCATAAGCACCCTTTTTTAATACAAAATCCAAATATATTGTTTTTTTATATTCTGTAGACTGAGTTTAGGTTGCAATTTGAGTCGGCTTATTATGAAAAATATTATCTTTTCTGCTTTAATCGCAGGTTTTTCGACTTTGAGTTTTGCTCAAAATCCTTTAAGTGTTCATGTACTGAATCTGGATTCCGGCTTGCCTGCCTCCAATGTATCCGTGGTACTGGAAGCGCAGCAAGGTGATAAATGGACCAAGCTCAATGAAGCGAAAACTAATACCGAAGGCCGAATCACGGATTTATACCCCAAAGACACCAACCTTCAAAAAGGCATTTATAAAGTTACTTTTAAAACCGGCGACTGGTTTAAGGCAAAAAATCAGCGTTCTTTTTTTCCGGAAGTACCGGTGGTATTTGTGATTGATGGCAGTTTGGAGCATTACCATATTCCGCTGTTGCTGAGTCCTTATGGGTATTCAACCTATCGGGGGAATTAAAAGTTTATCTTTTAAGCGGCACAGTTTTTTCAAGAATTAAGTCATCATCATGATCTAACTTTTGTGTTTCCTCGAAATGTATAGCTAATGATAAATACATAATGGAGTTTCTAACAAGCCTAGCTAAATCCATTAAGGATTTTTCAAATTCAGCAAGCGGCATTTCAAAAATATAATCTTTCTTTATTTTTTTATCATTGATATCTGAGATTAGTTTTTGATATTCACTAGAATTTATAAGATTTTTTTCTTCTAAATATGCTTTTTTTTCAAGAGCTTTATTATAATTATAAGGCGTTACTTGATCATATTTAGTATTCAGCTCATAACCAAAATCATCAACAATTCTAAATGATCTATGTTCAAGATGATTTCTAATTTTAGCTAGTCTATGTTTTTCATCTTGCACCTGACTTCCATCTTCAATTTCTTTCAAAATATAAAATAATGCATGTAAAAAAAAGTTTGTTGACTTCTTTAGCTCTACTCTTGGTTTAAATTTTTTATTTTCATTCCTACCAAAAATTTTTGAGAAACTAATTTCACGATTACCTATATTTAAATTTAGATATTTTGCTAATAGGTAGGCACTTTTATCAAAAATAGAATATAAAATTTTAAATGCTGATTTCATGTGAGATGTTTTTAGATTATCTACAGCATGCAAAGTATCATCTGTATGTGGATATGTCTGATTGTAAAAATGTCTTGATTCACTACTCATTTCTGAAGCTTGAAAAATTAAAAATCGTGCGTATGTAAAATCATTTCTTAATTCATCAAAATTTGAATGAAAGACCAAACTTTCTTTGAGGCTAAGCAGATTATTTATTTTATAGTTAATAGAAGGCAATCCTAGAATATCTTGATATACAATTTCATATTTACATAAATCGTTTAAATCATTTATAAAAAGTTTGTTATCAGCAACCCATTTTAAGTAACGTGCCTCTACTTTACTTCTCGTCTTTTGCTTATATGCTTCTAAAAAATTGAAATCTTCTAATTTAAAATTATTTTCAAACCAAGAGTGAAATCTATTTAGAGTTCCATTAGTCAATAATGGTATTTTTTGCTCTTCTTCCAATTTATCTAAATTTTCTAAAGCAGTTTTAATTAAGTTATTGCAATAGTAATAATGAATTTGAGTGTGAGATTCATCAAAAAGTTGTGTACCTCTAAAAAGCATGCCTTCTGCTTTAGCAATTAAAGCTACTGAATTTCCATCCAATTCAATTGCCTTATCCCAATAAAACTGAGCACAAAAACATCGTCCTTGAGAAGATAGAAAATTTCCCAAATTTGTTAATGCAAAAGATAATAGACCAGTATCGCTTTTATGTTTTTCGAGTAAGAAAACCGATTTTTCATACAAATTTACTGTATCAATTAAACTTTGTGAATACCAATCCTCATGATGGTATTGATAAAGCTCTGAGCTGCAATTTCCTAAAATGTAATAGAAATATCCTTCACAAAAACCATCCAAAAATACAAAATCTGTCTCAGTAT
The DNA here is from genome assembly GCF_004331195.1 of Acinetobacter sp. ANC 4216. NCBI lineage: Bacteria > Pseudomonadati > Pseudomonadota > Gammaproteobacteria > Moraxellales > Moraxellaceae > Acinetobacter > Acinetobacter sp. ANC 4216. The sequence goes on from NZ_SJOC01000004.1 coordinate 37,385, forward strand.
GCACCTTTAGAAATTTAGTCAATTCAGATTTCTTATTCTTATCTAAAATTAGTTCATCTACTAAACCAGCCATAGCATTTAATTGACGTATACCGAGTTCAAACATAATTTTTCAATAAAAAACCCATACCTAAGTATGGGTTTTACATGGTTTTTATAGCTTATGCAAATCAAGCTTTTAACCACTTCTCAGCCTTAGCCTGATCTGTAACTTTGAGTTCTACTTCAGGCAGTTCAGAACCACCGGCCTGAACCTCAAAAGTCATCAATTCATCACGGCGGAAAGCATGAACGGTATAAGTACCTTCCTGCTTCGCATATTTTTCTACCAGTTTGCTGGTCGCTTTCAAGCCATCAATCGCGAGAATGACATCTTGCGCAGAAAGACCTGCTTTTGCCCCTGCACCATCACGACGCGCAGTTTGAATCACCACACCTTCGGGTTTATCGGCAAGCTTTAAGCCAAATGGCAATGACTTGTCATTTTTAATATCAAAACTTAGACCAAACTCAGGGAATAACTGGTCTAGCGGCAACTCATCGGTGGTATTGATCAAATGATTGATCTGTTCAAGCCAGTTATCACCGGTCAACTCATTACACAAATCGAAGATGGTACGCTCATTAACTTGAACACCATTTTGCGCATTTTTATACAATTTACGCATTAAGGCGTCCAGGCTTGAACCGCGTAGACGCAAGCCCAAATCCAGACACAGCGCCACTAAACAGCCCTTGTTGTAGTAGCTGGTACCGGCGTTATTGGAGTTTTCATCCTGACGGTAGAATTTTACCCAGGCATCAAAACTTGAATCTGCAACGGTTTGAATCGCACGCCCCGGGTTCTGCAAATAGCGGTCTATCTGCGTCTTTAATAATTTCAGATAGGATTCTTGAGAAATCACACCACTACGCAGCAAAATCAGGTCGTCATAATAAGAAGTAAAACCTTCAAAAATCCACAATAATGAAGTGTAGCCTTCTTTGTTCAAATCATAATTGACGAAATTTTCAGGACGGATAAATTTCACCAACCAGGAATGGAAATATTCATGACTGCACAGCCCCAGAAAATGCTGATAATCCGCTGATGGTTCAGCAGGTTCATCCGCTTTAGGCAAATCGTCACGCGGGGTAATCAGACTGGTACTGTTCGGATGCTCCAGGCCCCCATAGCTATTGCCTGTCGCCATGGTCATAAAGGTATAGTCGCTAAATGGTGCTGAACCAAACATTGAAATTTCAGTGGCACAGATTTTTTCAATGTCTTGCTGCATGCGCGCGGCATTCATGGCATGTTTGCCAGACACCACGAATTCATGCGGAATACCATTGGCTTCAAAGCTAAAGCGGGTTTGCTCTGCCAGCTCAAATGGTGAATCAATCAATTGGGCATAGTTGTCTGCCTTCAAGGTATAGCGGCCTTTAACCAGGCTTTTGGCCATTAAACCGGTTGCCAACTGGAAATGCTTCAGCTCATCTGGCAAGAACACTTCCACTTCAACCGCTTTATCTTCCTGTCCCTCAAGTCCCAAACATGCACAGGCCGGATTCACATAAAGGCGGGTTTGATCGACATAAGCGCCACGTACCGATAAATCATAGGCATAGACATCATATTCCACCGTAATCAGCTCATGATCGGTGTTAAATAAACGCCATTTATTCTTTTCAAATTTCTGAATTTGTAAAATGCGGCCCTCTTCATCATATGCACGAACTGACTCAATATGCTTTGAGAATTCACGAATCAGATAGCTCCCCGGAATCCAGGTCGGCAAAGCAAGGACTTGGGTCGGATCTGCCAAAAAGCGAAGTGTCACGTGAATAAGATGCTGACGATAATCGTCAAATTCGATTTGATAATGCAACATAATGGGCAATATAAAATATAAGAAAAGTTAACTTAACAATTAGCTTAGCATTTTTTGCCCGGCAATGCTGAACTGTCGCAATTGTCTACAATTCCGACTAGCCATACTTAAAAAAAAGGCATAGCATTCCTCATATTTTTTGCATTTCTACCACCAATGGATTGGTAAATAAGGAAGATCATTGAAAGCTGTCATCTACCTCCTCGCATCCTTAAGTTTATTGTGCTCCACGATAGTCAATGCTGCATTGCTGAACCTGGTTCCTGAAAGCGTTGAAGCCGCTGCATGGACCATTCTTGACACCCAATCAGGTCAGGTCATTGCAGAGCACAATAGCCATGAGCAACGTGCACCGGCATCCATGACCAAAATGATGGTTGCCTATATCGCCCTGAAAGAAATTGAAGCCGGTCATTTAAAGAAAGATGAGGTCATCACGGCGACACCGGTGGTAAAAATGGTGCAGTGGGATGAGTCGCAGATGTACCTGAAAGAAGGTGATCAGATCACCGTTGATCAGCTGCTTGCAGGCCTGATCGTGATGTCAGCCAACGATGCGGCTGTGACTTTGGCAGAACGCATTTCGGGTAGCGTACCGGCTTTCATCGAACGCATGAATAAAGAAGCCAAAACCTTAGGAATGAAGGACACGCATTTTGCCAATGCGCCAGGCGTGACCATGCCAAATCATTACTCATCTGCTCATGACATGGCCTTGCTCGGTCAAGCCGTTAGTGTTCAGACACCTGAATACCTGCATTATTCAGTCATGCCAAGTTTCAGTTATAACCAGCGTTTTCATCGCGCAACCAACCTGGCACTCAAGTTTGACCCCAGTGTGGATGGTTTAAAAACAGGTTTCACCAAAGCGGCAGGCTATAACCTGGCACTGACTGCACACCGTCCTACCGGTAATCCTGCACTGCCTGAACGCCGCCTGATTGTGGTGGTGATGGGAACAAAAAATGCCTTAAAACGTGCTGAAGTTGCACATACCCTGCTGGATATGGCTTATACCTATACCCGTAATGAAGTGGCAATTAAAGACAAGCAGCTGATCGCTGAGTTGCCGGTCATTAAATCCACTTTAAAAATGTTCAAACTGGAAACCAGCCAACCGCAAATTGTGACGACGTCTTTGTATAACCAGCCCTATGCAATTGACCTGCAAACTTATGATAGGGTGAATCAGCGTGTTATGCTGAATACCGGCAATGGAACAATTCAGGCGGTTGCTCCCTTACAAGAAACCAAAACCTACTTAAATGTTGAAATTAAAGAAAAATACCTGACTGCACCTTTAGCCCAAGTCATGCAACTGGCAACTGTGCATGTTTACCAGAATAACCAGTTGATTCGTACCATTGCCATTGAAAATGATGTGCAAATTGAAGAAGCCAATTTCTTCCAGAAAATTGCCATTTGGCTTAAGCAGCTTTTTAGCTTTTTCTCCACTGAGGAAATTAAAGTCAAAATTTATCCTCTAGGTTAATTGCGTGACATTTCTTTAAATTATGTAAGCTGTATAACAATATAAACAAAAGCAATGAATTGAAGGTGGCATATTGATGCCATCTTTTTTTTCGTCTTTAAAATAAAAATAGGTCAAAAAAATGAGTAATCTCCATAAAATTGTTATTGTGGGTGGCGGTGTCGGCGGTTTAGAGCTTGCAACGCAACTGGGTAATACTTTAGGTAAATCCCATCAAGCTCACATCACTTTAGTCGATCAGAAACTCACCCATATCTGGAAACCGCTGTTACATGAAATTGCAGCGGGTACCCTTAATCCGCATGCCGAAGAAACCAATTATTTTGCCCATGCTGCCAAACATCATTATGAGTTTGTTCTGGGCAGTTTTATTGGAATCGACGCAAACGCCAAACAGATTATTCTTGAAACATCGCAGCGGTCTAAATTCCAACAAACCAAGCCAGATCAAAGCCAGAAAAATATTCATCTGGATTACGATACCCTGATTATTTCAGTGGGTTCGACCTCGAATGACTTTAATACTGAAGGCGTGAAACAGCACTGCCATTTTCTGGATAGCCGTAAACAGGCAGATGTGTTTCAGCAAGACCTCCTGCATTTATATCTGCAGGCCCAAAATCATGATACTACCCGCGTCCTGAATATTGCCATTATTGGTGCAGGTGCAACCGGTATAGAACTTGCTGCCGAAATGTTTCAAGCCAAAGAAACTTATTTTAAATATGGCTTAAACAAAATTGACCCGAACAATGTCCATATTAGCGTAATTGAAGCCGCCGACCGGATTTTGCCTGCCCTTTCTGAAAGCATCGCCAACCACACCCGCCATCAACTTGAGCAATTTGGAGTTAAGGTATTGACCCAACACCGGGTAGCAAAAGTTGACGAGGACAAAGTCTATTTTGCCGATGGAAGCTCTATAGATGCCGAACTGAAAGTCTGGGCGGCAGGCATTAAAGCCCCTGCTGTTCTGGAAAAGTTAAAAGACTTTCCGAAGGACAATATTCACCGCCTTAAAGTGTATGCAACACTGCAAACGCTATCTGATCCGAATGTTTTTGCTTTTGGTGACTGCGCCCATTGCCAGCCCACTGCGGATGAACCGGTACTCGGTCCACGTGCTCAGGTGGCCAGCCAGCAGGCCAGTTTCCTGGTTGATGCCATGAAAGCCCGCATTCAGGGCAAGCCCCAACCGATGTTCAAATTCTCCGACAAAGGCTCGCTGGTGTCATTAAGCCATAACAAAGCCGTGGGAGAATTACTCGGACAAGTGAATGTGCAAGGTTTGCTGGCAAAATCGATGTATATTTCTTTATATCGACTGCATCAAGCGACCATTCATGGCTATGTCCATGCAGGTCTTTTAACCGCCAAAGATTTTGTCACAAGAAAAATGGGGCCAAAGATAAAATTGCATTGAAATTTAAAAAATTGTCCCCATTATTAAAAAAACGCCATACAAAGTGGGAAAATTGCAGATTTTTGCTAAATCTAGTCTACAAAACCCACTTTTCACTTTATGATGTACCCTTAAAAAATTGAATGGATCAATAACATGACTGCTATTGCAAATGACCTCGTGGTTTCTTTCCACTACACGTTGACTAACGCAGAGGGCGAAACTCTCGACCAATCACAAGGTGAGCCACTTGCATATTTGCACGGTGCGGGTAACATCATCCCTGGTTTAGAAAACGCTTTAGAAGGCAAAACTGTTGGTGAAAAATTCACTGTAAACGTTCCTGCTGCTGAAGGTTATGGTGAATACAACCCTGACCTCGTACAAGAAGTTCCAGCTCAAATGTTCCAAGGTGTGGACAACATCCAACCTGGCATGCAATTCCAGGCTCAAACTGATGACGGCGTTCAAATCGTGACTGTTAAAGCGGTTGAAGGCGACAACGTTGTTGTAGATGCCAACTTCCCGCTTGCTGGCCAAGATTTAACTTTCGAAGTTGAAATTGTTGAAATTCGTGCAGCTTCTGCTGAAGAATTAGAACACGGTCACGTACACGGTGCAGGTGGTCATCACCACTAAGATCGTTCATGATCATAAAAGGCAAAGTTTTGACTTTGCCTTTTTTATTGCCTTAAATTTTGAAATTATTTTCAGTCGTCCAGGAAAGTTTCAGTGTGATGAGCAATTTTCTAATACTCTATCCCGAAATGCCCCGCTAGAAATGACTGATCTGTTTTAAGCGCTGCAGATCAAGAATACGGATTTGACTATAATTCCACTCTACAATGCGCTCTTGGATAAAATATTGCAGTTGCTTGTTTAAGGTTTGCCGGGACACATGCAGTAATTCGGCAAATTCCTGCTGGCTCATTTTAAACTGCATGCTCGAATTGGCCTGACCTGCTGATCTTGCCTGTTGACCCAAGCTTATTAAATGTCGCGCAATTTTTTGCGTCATACTCGCGGTTTGCAGATAACGGTTTTTCTCCATCAAGCCATACATCCGTTCACTCAATAATTGAATGATCTGCCACATGGCTTGCGGCTGCTGCTGTAATTGTTCCAGAAAAACCTGACCTGAAATTACCGCCACTTCGACTTGCTCTACCGCATAAAAATCGAAATTCAGCGGTTTTTGCTGTAAAAATGGCACCAGATTAAACACCGAATACATTTTCACATAATCGCTGACCTTAAACTCGCCATCACTGAGCAGCCAGCCAATCTGCATCCGTCCAGACAACAGCACATAGATATCCTCCATTTTCTGCTGATAATGCAAGATCTGTTGCTGTGGTAAAAAACGCAGATATTTCACATGCTGCATCAAAGTTTGATGCGACGGTGCATTAAATGCAGAAAAGACTGCATCCTCCTTGAAAATTTGCTGTAGCTTCTCTGCACGACTGAGCATACGAAATGGATACTCTCATTAAAAATAAAAAACCTGGTACATAAATACTAGGTTTTTTATATGCTTGGACCAAGCAATTTTTAGCACTATGTATATCTCGAATACAGATGACTATGGGTCAACATAGCGCAAATCAGTTCGTTGAATCATTAGGATGCTTTTTCCAGAATTTGCCCATTTTCAAAAGTAAAATTAGAAATGTCCTGTTTCACCACTTTCTTCAAGCTCACACTTGGGCGGCCATCTACACCAAATGGAATATCTCCTTCAATGGTGACACGGCGTACAACACGCAGCTCATCGCCATAGTCATTAATCGCACGGTGCTGGGTGGCACGGTTATCCCAAATGGCAACATCCCCTACACTCCAGCGCCAGCGCACGATGTTTTCCAGATTCACGGCATAGTCCTGGAATAGATCAAACAGGCGACGTGAATCCTGGCTGTTATACCCGACAAAGCGTTTAAAGAAGTGACCCAATAACAACGTCTTTTCACCGCTTTCAGGATGCACACGTACCAAGGGATGCTCTGTTTCATATTCGGTTGAATTGAACAGCGCACGATATTTTTCTGCATCAATACGCGGACTTGTCGTCACTTTGGAGGCGTAATCATAGTCATTGCTATGCACTGCACGTAAACTGTCTGCCAAAATTTTCAGTTGTTCCGGTAAATCGTTATACGCTGCGGTGGTATTTGCCCAAACCGTATCACCCCCTGCTACCGGTGCAACGATGCTGCGTAAAATGGAAGCTTTTGGATAATCTTCAATGAAACTAATGTCGGTATGCCAGGTGTCTGCCCGTCCACCACGTGAATCAAGCTCTAGTACATGCGCTGTGCCACTTTTGACCGGAACGGTTGGATGGTTCAATGGCTTTCCTAATAAAGCAGCAAAGCCTTCCTGCTCGTCATCAGTTAAGTGCTGCTGGTTTTTAAAGAAAATGGCCTTGTACTTAATTAGAGCATGGTTAATTTCATACACCGTGTCTAGATCCAGAGTTGAAGACAATTTAATTCCTTCAATTTCCGCACCAATGCGACCGGTAATCGGTTTCACCTGAATATGTTGATACTGGTAGTTTGGATCATATTGTGCTGTTTGAGTCTGGCTCATGGCTATTCCTTATATTTCAATTGTTATTGCAACCTTGTGTTGTTGAAATACAGTTTGCCCTGAACAGGCCATAAACACTGTCAAAGCATTGACAGTGATCAGCACAATACCTGCTGAAGTTTTGAATTTTCCTGATTTAGCCATCTTGATGACTCACACAGACTCATCGCCCAAAGAAGAAGTGAAATCTTCAGATCAATCCAAACTATTAAAAATATAAAAAATGTCGAATTTTTAAAGTGATTTATTTATGATCACGTCAAAATATCAAGAAAATCATCTGGGGAATAACATGCACCTGACCTTTGTGGTTTCAGCATTTATGATGGGGTATCTCGATAAAATAAGTAAGCATTGATTATGTTTATCTGCCTATCAAAAAAGCCCCTAAATTAGGGGCTATTTATTTAAAAATTAGAGATAATTGCCTTCACGTTCTGGCTGATACAACACTTTTTCAATTTTCACTTTCATTAAGTGACCATCTGGCTGTGGCCATTCAATTTCCTGACCTTCAGCCAATCCTAAAATTGCTGCACCGACGGGCGCGAGTACATTCACCTGCCCTTTCTCACCCAAAAATTCATGCGGGTAAACCAGGGTAATTGTGGTCGGTTCATTCGCAGGGGCAATAGTAATCGATACCCGTGCATTCATTGTCACCACGTTTGCCGGCATATCCTGCGGAGCTACCACTTGGGCACGTGCCAGCTCATCTTCAAGATGCTGCATGGTTGGCGTCAGTTTAGATTGATGCTCAAGCATCGTTTCCAAACGGTCAAGATCTTGTTGCGAAATCACAATGATAGGTCTTTGCATATTCAACATCCTCTTTTTTAAACTTTTCTTTCATTCAGCAACAATAAGTCTATTTACACAGTTGATTTAAAATTAATTTCAAGTATACATATGTATATAAATAATTACTTTTACAAGAATAATACGATGTCTCTTACTGAACTCCATTCAGCAGCTGAACTTGGCTCTCACAATTTTATGCAGCATATTCGTAGCCACTTTGAAATGCCAGAACACCAACATGAATTTTATATTGCTTCCGCACTTAAAACCGTTAATTTTGATGGCACATTTGCCAGTTTTGAACGACTGGATCAACTGTTTACCGCATTTAAAAAACAAATAGGTACACAAGCCACAGATTTTATTGAAGATCCCCTAAAATTAAATACCGTCTACCTGATTTCCAGTTATATCGGGCAATTTATCAGTCAAAAATTGGGTATCGATGAAAAATGGCAAAGCTTTGCAGAGCTGCAAGCCCATTTCATAAAATTCCGTGATCGTCCCAATAACTTTGTACATAGCTATGCGCTCAATTGCAATGATCAAATTATTCTGCCCCTGCATTATGTGGCAAAGCATTTCTGTGAAAATGATTTACCGCTGAGCATCAGCCAGGAAATTGAAGCCATTATTCTAAATTATCAAATTACCTTTGCAGATAAATGCCATAAATTTACTGAACAAATGCACGATTTACAAAGCATGTATTTCAAGGGTTATCCGCTGTTTTGTGGTTCTGCTTTTCAAAATCTGGTGCAGATTTCCGATTTGGATCATAGCCTGTCCAGCCTGGATCGCCTAGATGATCTCATGCGTGAAATTCGCCAGAACTATATGGTTTCAATCGATAAATTTTTAGAAGATGACGCCCATTTTTTCTTTATTCTGTTTTTATCCGCTTATGTTGGGCAAGTCATTGCCGAGCAAGCTGGAACTTCGCTACGCTGGTTCGCGCCGGAACAAGTCAGCCAGATGCTCGGGCAACACATCCCGAATGCGTTAACCACCTGCCGGATTGCGCAGATTAATGCTTCCATTTTTTTGGTGACCCAGCATATTTGCCAGTTTCTATTTGAACCTGTCATTCCCGAATCCAGCAAACAATACGTTTTGAATGCCTTGCAAAGCATTAAAGCCAGCAGCAATCCTATTTATTTGGCTGAAGATACGCAGAAGACCAATAGCAATTTACAGCAATCCCCATTTTATGAGGCTTTATATCATGCCGGTCAGCTGACCCAATTTTTATTGCTGCATATTCATGGGGTGATTCCACGCACTTCTTCCGAGCAGAGCCTGACACCCACCAGTTATCCACCGGGCAATACCTTTTTTAGCCATATGGAGGGACCGGATGGCCCCTTAAGACAACTGGATATCAATGCTGAAAAACATCCTTATAATGTGTTGGGTTATGAGATGTATGCCTGTCTCCCGCATGTGCGAACCGATGCCATTTCCCTGCATGTCCGTAACTATGGCGAACAGCCTATGAACATCCATTTAGTCATCCCTTTTTTCCAGGTGTTTGACTATCGCGGTTTTTGCATTCTGCAGCCCTATTTTCTCAGTAGCGATGCCATCACCAGTAAAAATTTACCCGAGATTTATCATGCCATGGGGGCATTTTTTAAAGGCATTCAAGACAGCGAACGAAATCGCCCGGCAGCGTCACAAACCTGGGCGCAATATTACAAGCCGAGCAAGCTCCCTTATCCAAAGGCGATGCAACAAAATATTCCCCAGCGGGTGTCATAAAAATATAAAAAAAGCCTCCATTCAGGAGGCTTTTTTTAAGTCAGAAACTTATTTTGCGTAAACAGGGAATTTCGCGCAAACAGCAGCAACTTTTTCTTTAACAGTAGCGATCACAGCTTCATCACCTTTGCTATCCAGGATGTCAGCGATCCAGCCAGCAAGTTCACGTACTTCAGCTTCGCCGAAACCACGCGTTGTAACAGCTGGAGTACCGATACGGATACCAGAAGTCACGAATGGAGAACGTGGGTCGTTAGGTACAGAGTTTTTGTTCACAGTGATGTGAGCAGCACCTAACCAAGCGTCAGCATCTTTACCTGTAATGTCTTGTTTGATTAAAGACAACAAGAACAGGTGGTTTTTCGTACCGCCAGAAACAACGTCATAACCACGAGCGATTAATACTTCAGCCATGGCTTGAGCATTTTTAACTACTTGTTGTTGGTAAGTTTTGTATTCAGGTGCCATTGCTTCTTTAAAGCAGATTGCTTTAGCAGCTACAGCGTGAACCAATGGACCACCTTGGTTACCCGGGAATACAGCTGACTGTAATTTTTTCTCGATTTCTTCGTTTGCTTTTGCAAGGATTAAACCTGAACGTGGGCCACGAAGTGTTTTGTGAGTTGTCGTTGTTGTTACGTCAGCAATTTGAACTGGGCTTGGGTAAACGCCAGCAGCAACCAGACCTGCCACGTGAGCCATATCGACAAACAGATAAGCGCCAACTTTGTCCGCGATGTCACGGAAACGTTGCCAATCAACAACTTGGCTGTAAGCAGAGAAGCCAGCAACGATCATGCGTGGCTTGTGCTCGATTGCTAAACGCTCAACTTCTTCGTAGTCAATTTCGCCAGTTTCAGGGTTTAGACCGTATTGAACTGCGTTATAAGTCTTACCAGAGAAGCTTACTTTTGCACCGTGAGTCAAGTGACCACCGTGAGCCAGGCTCATACCCAAAACGGTGTCGCCCGGGTTAAGAAGCGCTAAGTAAACTGCAGAGTTTGCTTGAGAACCAGCATGCGGTTGAACGTTAGCGTAATCAGCACCAAAAAGTTCTTTAGCACGGTCAATTGCCAATTGTTCAATAACATCTACATATTCACAACCGCCATAATAGCGTTTGCCTGGGTAGCCTTCTGCATATTTGTTAGTGAGTTTTGATCCTTGCGCTTCCATCACTGCTGGTGAGCAATAGTTTTCAGAAGCAATCAACTCGATGTGCGCTTCTTGGCGAGCATCTTCGTTAGCGATTGCTTGAGCAATTTCCGGGTCAAATTCAGCAATAGAGATATTGGCAAACATTAGCGAGGTCCTATTAAATTAGGGCTTTTAAGCCGTGCTAAGATTGGCGCGTATTGTAGCATGAAGTTTATAAATGTTGAGAATGAACTTTACTCAGTTTGAAATAAAAATGCTCATGATTTAAAAAACATGAGCATAGATAATCAAAACAAGTTACTGAATTGGCATTAAAGATTTTACATCTGCAATAATATTAGGAATATTCGAAGTATAGGCAGTTGAATGATTCCAGGCTAAGTCATATTCTAGAACGATATTAGTCGTTCCAAGTTTCGTTGCATTGGTAATAAGGTCAGCTGTCGCATTTGCTGGAACAGTCGTATCCGATCCACCCTGATAGATTTTCACTGGTGTCGTAACTTTTACAGATAAGGGCTGAGAAGTGCTATTCAAAAAGGTTGAAATTGCAGGTACTTGCATAAAATTACTTTGGGTTAAATAACCAGACAATGAAGTATTGGCGGCAGTTGCCATTTTAGTATTAAAATCTATTCCTAAGGGTTCTGAACAGATTGTCTCAGCTTGAGCGGCTATTGTTGCTGCATTGGTTTCAAAGACTTGAGCATAGGTCGGTGATGCGGCTTGACCCTGCATTCCCGCAGTAATCAGCGCGGCATAAGTATTTAAAGATGCCAGGGTAGAAACTTGATCTTTGAGGGGTAAATTCGCTACAAGCTGTTTTCCCGTATTAAAAATTGTTTGTAAATTAGATGCAGGTGCAACGGCAACAGCTCCTTTATAGTCAAGATTTGCACGCGAAGCATATTGAGCGGCGCCTAGTGCTGCATGTCCGCCTTGTGAGTGCCCTACTGCCATCCATTGATTCGATACTTTTACCCCCAAATAATGACGTGCAGCGACAACTGCATCAGTAATTGAATAAGCCTCGCTTTTTAAATTCAGGAAAGGATGAAACTCATTGCCACTTGGCTCGCCCAGGCCTTCATAATCGGGAGCCACCACCACATACCCTGCACTTAAAAGTTGAGTAATCATCCCTTCAATCTCTACCTTCAGTTTACTTCGACTCGGTGCACATTGATCTGCCACACCAGTCGTACCATGCGCCCAAACCACAATTGGCCAGCCTTCTACAGGTGCCGCTGTTTTCGGTGTAATGACCAGTGACGTCGCTTGAACTTCCTGACCATTAACCCCCAGCATTTTATAAGTCATCACCAGGCTTTCACCTGCTACGCTGGTCATATTTGTTTCGGTATAGGCTTCGGTTCTTACCACAGGATCAGCAATGTTATTCAGCGGAATAGAAGGTTCAGGCTGAACAATGACGCCGCCATTATCCCCACCCCCAGTTCCATTGCCCGCTCCATTGTCAGTTCCAGTTCCATTACCAGAACCAGAGGCACTCTCATCTCCACTTCCTCCGCCACCGCAGGCGGTAAGCAAAAAGGCACTGCTAATTAACACCGTTAATAATGTTTTTTTCATTTTTGCATTTCCTTATATTATATATTGTTATTTTGATGATTGAGGTAATCATGAATACAAACTATTACCTTTATTTAATATTTGAACAATGTGATTTAACATCAAATAAAAAATATAAAAAAAGACTAGATTGCTATTAATATAAATAAATGATTTTTATAAATTTTATTTTTATGGTGTTACAAATATCAAACACTATTAATTTAACAAAATATGTCTGCTTTTATTTGTCTGATTTCAGGCTTGCATGAAATCTGATTGTAGATGTTTAAAAAGAAAAATAGTGAACAAAGTGGTCCCTTCTTATGCGGCCTCGATGACCGATCAACAAAAAATGACCGCTCAGAAGCCGTTATCTCAGTTGTAGCGTCCAGATTCTTGAAGTCATTAAACATCACTCAAAGGATATATTCAGGCTTTCTTAAATACCCCCTGATCAAGCCAGTTATCCTAAATTCATCTAAAGCGTATATTTCGCGTGATATTTTCAAAGCAGTGCATTTAACCAGCATTTCGCTACAGAAATCATCATGAATGGGCAAAAGACTGTATTTTCAGTTTGTACCGGTATCTTCGAAAATGCTAAATTTACCCAAACGATCGCAACGGTTATGGACCTGTCATGCAAGCAATTATTCTCGATACCGAAACCCATACTTTAAATGGACAGCCGATTGAGATTGCATATGCGCCGATCCAAATCCAAGGTAGCAAACTTTCCTTAGATAAGAGTGAAATTTTCGACCAGCTCTATAGTGTCGATGAACCGATTTCTTATGCCGCCATGGCGGTGCATCATATTCTGGAATCCGAGCTGGTTGGTCAGCCTCACTACACGACTTTCAGTCTTCCACAGGAAACTACGTATATTATTGGCCACAATATTGATTATGATATTCGTGCCATTGAGAAATGCGGTGTAGATACCAGCAAAATCAAAGCCATTTGTACCCTTGCCCTTGCGCGTTTAGTCTGGCCAGATGCCGAGGCTCATAATATTTCTGCCCTTATTTATATGATCAGCAAAGGCAGTGAAAAAGCCCGTGAAATGATTAAAAAAGCGCATCGTGCCGATATGGATATTATTTTAACCGCCAATATTTTGATGCATGAAATCCATCATTTAAACATTCAAAACATTGAAGAGCTTTATCTGGCATCGGAAGACGCACGTATCCCTCGTACGATTAATTTCGGCAAACACAGGGGTACAGCGATAGCAGATTTACCGGCAGATTATATGCAGTGGCTGCTTCGTCAGGATGATCTGGACCCTTATTTGCGCAAGGCTCTCGAGAAAGCCAATATTTTAACGCTGTAATATTATGATTTGTAATATGATTTAAATAATACTGTCATTATTAATACTTACAATCGGCCTTAGTTTACCGTAGGGATAAATTAAGGCATGAATCAATATCATAAAACTGATTTAGGCATTGAAAGTTTAAAACAACGTTCTCTCAATCTGAATGCACGTCAACGCCGGTTGTTACTGCTGATCGGCACCGATGATTTTGACCTGCTTGCCGAACAATTCAAGCGTCGTATCGCGCCACCCGAATTACTTGAACAATTACTGGAAATGGGATTAATCGCCCAACAAGCGAGCCCATCCATTGAAGCTCCACTTACATCCAGTACCCTGAATACCGAAATTGAAGCCAGCCTTGCGCTGCAAAACACTCAACTTAAGGATTACTCTGCCGAAGAAATTTTGGTTCCCGGCGTTTCCCCATCTTCAATCACGGATGAAAAAGCTGAGCCGGCCTCCTATGAAAATGAAATACAGACAACGCTAGAAGTCATGGACTTTGAACAAGTCAAACAATTCATGGCTCAACTGCTGCAACGGCATTGCGGCTTAATGGCCAAACAGCTGATTAACCGTATTCTGTCTGCCGATGATTTACGCAGTTTAAAACTGTGTCAAATGCAATGGATTACCACCTTACAGGAAAGTCGCATGACACCTCAGGAATTAAATAAATACCTTAACCAGATCAATTTTTCTCTCCAGAAACATCTGAGCTGATCAGGCTTAAGAGCTTTTTTATGTTTCATTATTTATTTAAGGTCTTAACCATTAAGAGGATATTTATTTTTATACTTATAAAACAATAAGATTGGATTTATTCAACCACAGTCAGATTAAACCAGAACCCATGGCCTGATTCAAAATACGACCTAAGCTGAATGGCAAATATTTGCTAAAAGCCCAATATAGTCAATATTTCAGAGGAATTCATGATGACGTCCTTACATTATTTAGAATTTCATCCAGCAGATAATCCTATGCACTTAAAAAAAGTAGGTAACTGGGTACTGACATTTTTAAGTCCGAAAGAGAATCTGAATCATATTCAACTTGCCATTACCAGTGTATTGCCCCGTCAGGTCAGCGAAAACCTGCAACCCCTTCGGGTCATTATTGATCAAACAGACGTTGAAAATCGCTGGTCAATCCAGCAAATCATCTGTTACAACAGTACGCAAGGCAAGGATGAAATATTCAGTTGTGATGATGGCATTGGAATCAAAGTCATAGAAAACATCATACAAGAATTTAATAAATATGATGTCGAGCTCAGTTTAATTTAAGCCTTCATCTTTTATTCGATTCACTAATATTTTCCAATCGGATTGTTACTATTTTATAAAAACTCACCTTGAACAGGAGTTTTTATCTTTTACCCATAATTTAGAATAAGTTTTATCAGACTTCTTTCATAAATTCCCTTTATTTCTCTCTCTGGGAAAAAAATAAAGAGGGTGTGAACAAAGATGAAAGAAGTCAACTATATATGCATTATTCAATTATACGATAAATACTCGCGGAAATACGGCTTTCAAAAAGCAGTTCAATACTGGGGCGAATAATTTCACCATTCACAATAATATGTTCAATCTTTTGAAATAATGAGAGTTTATGCAATACTGAATTTTCCGGAATTGCCCGTAATAATGCCTGTACTGCATGAATATTGCTAAATTGGTCTTTAACCTTCACCTCTATTAATTGGCTCATATTATTCTCTGCTCTCTTTATTTAACTAAACTTTTTATAACATATATTTGATTTATCCATAATTTAGAGATGTTAGATTTCTTGGCAATGTAATTTTTTATAACTCAATAAATGATATCTACTTTAAATATTTCAGTTAAGCTTTCTAAACTTCAATAATAAACTCTGTAGATCACCTTCAGTAATCTAAAATAAGTTCTGCAATTGGGGCCATCCGCAAAGCATTTTTTGACATGAAAAATAAGAAAGCCCGCATTACTGCGGGCTTTTATGTTGGAAGGCTAGTGCTGATTTTTTGCTTCAACCCGAAGTTGCAAGCTCAACAAGCTGTCATTGATCCGTCCAACCACTTTGTAGCGTCTCTCGACCTACTGTATTTTTAATATAAAACTCGAAAATGAAATAGGCAACCCTGACCAACATTTATATACAACAATCTAAAGAAACTATGATTGTATATTTTATAAACACGTGAATAATAGATGTCTTTTTAATATCCGCGCTTAAATTCACATAAAACCTTAAATAAGGCCATATTTAATAGTTTATCTCTGCTATTTTTAACCCACCGACAGTAAATATTTCTTATAATTAAAATCAATAGCATAAAATTCTTTCTATTTTTTTACTCACACTTTCAACCTTATACTGTTCAGTTGAGAAAGCTTTTATTGCAGATCACATATGAGTCTTGTATCCATTTTAGTTTCTTATTTTAAAGAACAGGACGATAAACTATTTCCTATTCTCATCAACTTTTTAATTAAAAATACGGATCAATTGATCCGTATTTTTTTCATGGCTCAAGCTCAAATGCCCATACACATATATTTAATATCCAGATAGTCTTCAATACCGTATTTGGAACCTTCTCGTCCTGTACCCGATTCTTTAACGCCACCAAAAGGCGCAACTTCTGTAGAAATCAAGCCTTCGTTAATGCCCACCATCCCATATTCTAGCGCTTCACCGACTTTCCAGGCACGGCTTAAGCTTTCGGTATAAATATAGGATGCCAAACCAAACTCAGTGTCGTTGGCCATCTGGATGGCTTCTTCATCTGTACTGAATTGAAAAACCGGTGCAAGCGGTGCGAAAGTTTCATTCCTGGCTACAAGCATGTCTGGTGTGACATGTGACAATACAGTCGGTTCAAAGAAGGTTTGACCTAATTCATGACGTTTACCGCCCACCAGGACTTTCGCCCCTTTCCCGACAGCATCGGCAATGTGCTCTTCGATTTTCTCCACGGCTTTTTCATTAATCAACGGACCCTGTTCCGCGCCTTCTTCAAAGGCAGGTGCAACTTTTAATTCTCGTACGGCAGCCGTTAATTTTTCCAGGAACTGATCATAAATATTGGTGTGTACCAAAATACGGTTACTACATACGCAAGTCTGACCGCTGTTACGGAATTTCGATGCCATGGCCCCTTTCACCGCCCTGTCTAAATCGGCATCTTCAAACACGATAAAGGGTGCATTCCCCCCTAGTTCCATACTGATTTTTTTCATGGTAGACGAACACTGTTTCATCAACAGCTTGCCCACTTGAGTGGAACCGGTGAAGGATACTTTTTTCACGACTGGGTGCGTAGTAAGAACCTCACCAATTTCACGCGAACTGCCTGTCACCACATTCAGCACACCTTTAGGAATACCCGCCTGTTCGGCAAGTACCATCAAGGCAAGCGCAGATAAAGGCGTTTCTGAAGCTGGCTTGATCACCACCGTACAGCCTGCTGCAAGTGCTGGCCCCACTTTACGGGCAATCATGGCATTCGGGAAGTTCCATGGCGTAATTGCGGCAACAACACCCACCGGCTGTTTGATTACCACTAAACGGCGACCCTGTTTATCATGTGGAATGACATCACCATAAGTACGTTTTGCTTCTTCGGCAAACCATTCAATAAAACTGGCACCATACAGGATTTCACCACGACTTTCTGTTAAGGGTTTTCCCTGTTCAGTACTTAAAATCACTGCAAGATCTTCCTGATTGGCCACCATCAGATCAAACCATTTACGCAATAATACTGAACGCTCTTTGGCGGTCATATTTTTCCAGGCATTCAGTGCAGCCTCGGCAGCCTGTACAGCTTGCTCCACTTGTGCAGTGGAAACACTTGGCACCTGTGCAATGGTTTCGCCTGTTGCCGGATTGGTTACAGCAAAGCTTTTGCCATCTGCTGCATCCATCCAAAGCCCATCAATAAAAACTTGTTGTTTCAGCAAATCAGGATTTTTAAGTTGCATCTATATTCTCCTTCATAGACGCCTGGCACGGTACGTTGAGCAGGTGCTACGCCATCTTTAATTTAGCCAGCAATATGTCATCGATTTCATCAGCCGAGGGGATCTACCCTCCCGGAAACGAATTCTATGCCCAAAGCTCAATATTGCCTGGCAAGCTTTTCCAGCTGTTGAAAGAATGCTTGCTGTTTAATCTGCAATATGAATTTTTTAGGATAGCGATGACGTCTTGTCCTTCAGGATATCCCGAATGACCCGGATGTCCAAGCGCGACAGTAAAGTCTGTAGAATCAAACAATATAAAACCCATAATCTGCAACTTTTAAAATTTCGTCTAAATTTCTCCCATCTTTTTTTAGATTTGATTGGTCTGATGGCACAGATTTGCTTATCAGATTCATATAAAAATGGACTAAATTATTCTGCAATAAGGTACATACCAATACAGTCTGCTATTTTGTGAAATTATTTTTTGTTTACAGCCAGGTCTTTCTTAATTCAGCCCACAGAAGTTTCAGCATAGGTACCAATTAAGCCGCTATTCCATTGTTATTTATATGATGTACACAATCACAGCACCCAAAGGTGGATTTCTATCGATGCAAAAAATCTTCCTTGCTATCAGCTAATTTAATAAATAGTTTAATTTTTGATTTTTCTTGTTTATCAATATTAGGTTTGCTCTGCTGATCCCTTGGATTTATTACAGATTTTGACATTTTTTACAGTAACGTAGGATTCGTTAGTTGAATTTGATGGTGATTTTACCGTAAGCAAGTATTGGAATAATGAGAAACCGGCAGACAGAATATAGCCGTATAAAACTATTTCTTTATTATCAATATGTTTAGAGCAAATAAAAAGGCTTGAAGAAAGGAAAATGGTGCGCTCAGCGGGACTCGAACCCACGCCACAGGCTTCGGAGACCTGTACTCTATCCAGTTGAGCTATGAGCGCGCGATGCACATCATAACAAAAAAAACCATAAGGTAAAGCAACTATCTATAAGTCATCAATTTTTGTGCTTATAGTTTAAGCAATGTTCCAAAATTGCAACAGACAATTCTTGCTTATTTACTTGGTTTATTTAGCAAGATCACTCACAATACTCCTACTATTGACCAGGTGAGAATTTCATGACTGATGCATTGACCTTGAGGGACGTATCCAAAACCTATCGTAACGGTTTTCAAGCACTAAAAGGGATCAACCTAACGGTACCTGAAGGTGAGTTTTATGCCCTCCTTGGTCCAAATGGTGCAGGCAAGTCAACCACCATCAGCATCATTAGCTCACTGACAAAAAAAACCTCCGGTACGGTGGAAATTTTTGGCCATAACCTCGATACCCATCCTTCGGCAGCCAAACAATGCCTGGGCGTCGTGCCACAAGAATTTAACTTTGGGCAGTTTGAAAAAACCTTTGATATTTTGGTGACTCAAGCCGGCTATTACGGTATTTCTAAAAAAATTGCAGAAAGCCGGGCTGAAGAATATCTAGAAAAATTAGGCTTATGGGAAAAGCGTGGCATACAGGCACGCATGCTTTCTGGCGGGATGAAACGTCGCTTGATGATTGCCCGTGCCATGATGCATCAACCTCGGCTGCTCATTTTAGATGAACCGACTGCCGGTGTGGATATTGAATTACGTCGTTCCATGTGGGATTTCCTCACTGAAATGAATGAAAAAGGCACATCTATCATTTTAACTACGCATTATTTGGAAGAAGCGGAAATGCTATGCCGTCGCATCGCCATTATTGACCGCGGTGTAATTAAAGAAGATACCAGCATGAAATCTTTCTTGAATCAGCTGAGTGAAGAATCGTTCATCTTCGATTTGGTCGAACCGATTCGACCCATCCATCTGGATATTATTGGCGTGCGTTTTAATTTGATTGATCCTGTGACCCTAGAAGTGACCATGGACAAGGCACATACCTTAAATGAACTGTTCCAGGTTCTGGAAGCGCAAGGCATTCAGGTGCGTAGCATGCGTAACAAGTCAAACCGCCTGGAAGAAATCTTTGTGAAAATGGTGGAAAAAAACCTTGAAGGAGCTGCGCAATGAACTTTAATCAACTCAGTGTTGCGCTCTATACTCTGGTCCATAAAGAAGTGCGTCGCTTCATGCGCATCTGGCCACAAACCTTATTACCACCTGCCATTACCATGAGTCTGTATTTCGTGATTTTTGGGAATCTGGTCGGTTCGCGGATTGGCACAATGGGTGGCTTTAGCTACATGCAGTTTATTGTACCCGGCTTGATTATGATGGCGGTGATCACTAACAGTTATGCCAACGTCTCGTCCAGTTTCTTTAGTGCCAAATTTCAAAAAAGCATTGAAGAACTGATTATGAGTCCCGTTCCTTTACACATGATTCTTTGGGGCTATGTGATTGGTGGGGTCTGTCGCGGTGCTCTGGTCGGCATTATTGTGACTGCCATGAGCCTGTTTTTTACCGACTTATATATCACCAACTGGTTCGTGACTATATATACCGTGCTGATTACTTCATTTTTATTTTCACTCGGCGGTTTTATCAATGCCGTGTATGCAAAATCATTTGACGATATTTCAATTATCCCGACTTTTGTACTGACTCCACTGACCTATTTAGGTGGTGTATTCTATGCCATTAGTGCTTTAAGTCCGTTTTGGCAAAATCTCTCTTTAATTAACCCGATCGTATATATGGTCAATGCCTTCCGTTTCGGCATTTTAGGTCATAGTGACGTCAATGTGTCCATTTCATTGACTGTGATTACCTTATGTTGTGCCGTACTGTACGGTATAGCGTACTATTTACTTTCTCGTGGTTCAGGAATGCGTGAATAATGAGTGTAGAACATTCTCTATTAGGTAAAGACACCAATTATCCAACAGAATATCAACCAGATATTCTGTTTCCCATTTCACGTGCCACTGCACGCGAAAAATACGCCCATGTTGAGGGTATTCAGCAAGGCAAAGACTGGTGGCATGTTTTTGAAATTTCCTGGCTCAATGCTGCGGGTATTCCTCAAGTTGCGATTGGCCGTATGACCTTGCCGGCATCTTCACCCAACCTGATCGAATCAAAGTCGCTCAAGCTCTACTTTAATAGTATGAACTTCACCCAATTTGATTCAAAAGAAGCGTTTATTGCAACTGTTGAAAAAGACTTGTCTGCAGCAGCAGGCGCACCGGTCACGCTGACTTTATTCCAGGCAGATGATCTGGACATTTCCAAGCCTGAAGGCATCTGTATTGATGATTTAAGCCCCGAACGCTTAGAGAACCAGCCGGATGCGAGTTTATTAAAATTAGATGCAGAAAATAGTGAAGCCGTTGAAGTACAACTTTATTCACATTTATTACGCAGTAACTGTCCAGTCACCGGCCAACCGGACTGGGGCACAGTTTTTATCCGTTATCAGGGTAAAAAGCCTTGTTATCGCAGCATTTTAGCTTATATTATTTCTTACCGTCAGCATAATGGTTTCCACGAACAATGCGTGGAACAGATGTTTGCCGACATCTGGCAAAATCTTGAGCCTGAAAAACTGATGGTATATGCAACGTATACCCGTCGTGGTGGATTAGACATCAACCCTTGCCGTGTATCCGATGCGACATGGATGCCTCGCCCCATTCGTTTGGCGCGACAATAAAATGAAGAATATTGAGGTTTTTTGACATGCCATTTTTTGGTTTTATTCCTTCTGCAGAACTATTAACAAGTATTCAAACCGCTCAGGAAAAGAAAAATTCCAGCGAACCGCTTTACCCTTTACGCGACAAGACCGCATTGCTGATTAATGAAGAAATCATTGATGCCATTTTGACCGAGCTTGTGCGTCGCTTCCCAGCCAGCGATAA
The DNA here is from genome assembly GCF_004331195.1 of Acinetobacter sp. ANC 4216. NCBI lineage: Bacteria > Pseudomonadati > Pseudomonadota > Gammaproteobacteria > Moraxellales > Moraxellaceae > Acinetobacter > Acinetobacter sp. ANC 4216. Next base: position 59,209 of record NZ_SJOC01000004.1, read on the forward strand.
ACGTGATACTGCTGAAAAACTGGCCGGCTATGTCAAATCAACCGTTGCTGTTTTATTGAAACAGTTACTAGGCAAGGCTTCAAATGATGTGGTCAAGCAATCCATTGAGTTTTCGCAAAAAAGCCTGTTTAAAGATGCAGCGGGTAACTTCCGTGTAGGTGAGCCATTAGATGCAAGCCTGGTCACCAACCTGAAGCATAGTTATGCAGAAATTAAGGCGGGAAATGAAGTCAATAAGGCGGCTTTAACCGAATCATATAAGCAATTTGCAGAAGCGACCGTGCGTCATTTCATGAATGACTTTAATAAGACCCTCGATTTGGGCATGATCAAGCGTAAAGCTGCGGATCTGGGTTCTGCTGCAGTGATTAAAGCCGTTCATATTGCTGTAGAGAAAATCATTCCACATCTCAATAAGGATGAGCTGTTGGTGCTGGCTGAATACCATGACACCCTATTTCATGCTTGAGCACGTTTAAAATGCTCTAAAACCTGGCAATAGCCAGGTTTTTTTATTGCAAAATTTTATTCTCAAATGATGAACAAGCATTACTGTCTTTATCATTATCTATCTGAATCAAATTTACAGATTTACTATGTATATCCGTCATTTCAGAAACAGGACATTCATTACTCTTTGCCCTTCCTCCATTTTTTGCGCATATTTTCTCTCTAAGGAATAACTTCTATATAAAGTGATGAAAAAAATTAAACCCTGCTGAATTGACTTTTTAGGCTATTTTTTACGGTTTAAATTTTGCTTTCTTTCATCTTTTTATCGTTTGCAGCGACAATCATCAAGAAAAAAGATTCAGTTGATGAACTTGCATAATGGTTATCGAGCAGGGAGAGTTTCGAATTTTTAAGGAATGAATAGAACATCGGATGCTCTTAGCAGGTTTTGCTTGCAATCTGGCTTTTTTTCTCGATATAACGCAAAACACGATTAGAAAACATTTTTAGCTCATGGGTAAATATTAGATGATTTATTTGCAATCCAGACTCCATTCAACCAGACAAAATGTTCCGACGGTTTTTTAGGCAAATACCCCCTGACAAAGCAAAATTGCTGCTAAATGTCATATTCTAAGCCTCGATAGAACGTATCATTGCAAACGAAGTAAAAAACTGCTTTGACTTAGCTAAAGCAGACTGATCTTGAATTTGCAGCCCTTCTGCCGAGAACGCAAAGTACAGCTCAGAGAACCGGCATCAAATACACGGATTTATGCAAAAAATCACGTTCTTTGTCTTTTTTTGTATATGGAGTTGTGGATACAGCCTTAGTCAATGCTATCTTAACCGCTTGAAAAATTCCGTTATCTTTCATGAGATGGATTTTCGGTCACTCTATTTGCAATGCCGTCTTTTAACATCGTGATGTTAATTTGCACACACTGATTATGTTTTTGGAACTTTGAGTAATATGTTAAGTATCAACTTTTATAACAGAATTAAACGTCTTCCTTTACTTCTCGGTGCACTTTCCATCACCAGTTTCTGTCAAGCCAACGATTTTTATAACCACCCAAGCTATAACAGCTTTAAGCAAAAAACCATGCAGACTTATGGCTTGAGTGCAGAACAGGTCGATTGGGCCATGAATGGCTCGAAAAACCTGCCTAATATTATCAATATCATGAACCGCCCTGGCGAAAGTAAGCCCTGGTACAAATATAAAACCAATTTTATGGCGGAAAGCACCATTCAGCGTGGCGTACGCTTCAAAACCCAATATGCCGACACCTTAAACCGTGCTGAACAACAGTTTGGGGTACCGCAATCGATCATTTTAGGGATTTTAGGGGTAGAAACCGGTTTTGGTGCCAACAAAGGAAATTTCATCACCCGTGATGCCTTGGCAACCTTAGGCTTCGGCTATGAGCGACGTGCCCAGTATTTCCAGGATGAACTCGCTGCACTGATTGCATGGACTTACAAAGACAGGGTGCCTGCCAGCTCGGTAGTAGGCTCCTATGCTGGAGCGATTGGTTATCCTCAATTCATGCCAAGCAACATTAGCAAATTGGGTGTGGACTATGATGGCAATGGACACATTGACTTAAGAAATTCTGCCGTAGATGCCATTGGCTCTATTGCCAACTATTTAGCCCAACACGGATGGCAACGCAATCAGCCTGTCGGCTTTGCTGCCCGCTATACCGGTAACACTCCCGCCTCTATTATTGCCAAAGATCTGGAACAGCCGACTCCCTATGGCGCGTTAAAAAATCAAGGCATCACACCAATCAATCCGATTGTGCAAATTGATGACCTGGATATGGTAAATATTATTCAACTTCAAGATAGTTATGGGCCTATTTACTATATTACCTATCCCAATTTTCAGGTCATTACAACCTATAACAAGAGTCGTATGTATGCCACCGCGGTATGGCAATTAGGGATTGAAATCGCCAGCCGTTAAGGCTGGTTTTTTACCAAAAAACAATAAAGTCAAGATTTTTTTTTACAAAATTGTTCACCAAATGGACCTTTTTAATATATTGTTACAATATTGGTTATATTTTGATCGAAAAACGATGTATTTCTGTTCTTTTTGTAATTATTTTAATTAAAAAGTAGACAGCTTTAGCTTGGCATGAATATTATCCATCTCGTCAAATGTAGTTGCAAAAGAGAATTAACAGACTTGATAGCTTGCATTTCAATGACTTAATTGAAATAAAAGCAGCGGTCTTTAGGAGTTTAATAATGCATTCATCGATAAAGTATATTTTAGCCTTAACCACCACCTTTGCCCTGAGCCAGTCTCAAGCAGAGCTGGTACAGTCATCCTTCAATACAGACAGTGACAACTCTCGCTTGGCCACGCGTGTATTAAACAAAGATGCTCAAAATTTTAATTCCCACTTTTCAAATTTAAATAGTCTTTCAATCACTGAACGTTCTGGTGATAAAATTCGTCGTCAAACCATTGCCGCCAAAATTGAAATCCCTGCAGATGAGCCTTCAGTGATTGAAAAGCTAAATACTGTTGCATCGAATACAGTACGTAAATTCAGCCAAACTGGCGCAGCTTCTTGGTATGGTCGTCAATTTCATGGCCGTAAAACTGCAAGTGGTGAAACATTCGATATGAATGGCTTGACTGCCGCTCACCGTAGCCTGCCATTGAACTGCTATATTCGTGTAACCAATAAAAACAATGGCAAGAGTGTAGTCGTAAAAGTAAACGACCGCGGTCCTTTCCATGGTAACCGTGTCCTAGACTTATCTTATGGCGCTGCAAAACAACTCGGTATTACTCATGCAGGCACTGCAAAAGTAAACATCGAACGTGTCGATGGTCCAAATTCATAAGACTTTTCCCGACTCCTGATACATTTGACTTAAAAGCCACTTCTTGTGGCTTTTTTAATGTTTGGACAGAAATACCTTCCCTGCCTTCCCACTAGGCTTCAACATCAGCTTTACTTTGTGAACAAGCATTAAGCCATCCCGCTCATATGAGTGAGGAATTGCTGGTGCTGAATTTTGACCCGTACTGTTTTCTGGTTTATATTTTATCTCTAGAAGAATAAAACATAGGTTGATGGATGCTCATCCATAAAAGCCGGAGTGAAAAATGAAAACAATGACAGAATGGCTGGATGAATATAGCGAGAGCCATCAGAACCCGACTAACAAAATCATTCATTGGGTCTGTGTACCGACTATCCTGTTTTCCATTATTGGCATTTTGGCCCATTTCAGTGCGTTATTGACCGCCTTCGTTTTAGTTTGTACCCTGGTCTTTTATGCACGCCTAGACGTAGTCCTTGCTGTCGCCATGGCTGCCCTTATTGTCGTGATGGCATGGCTCATTTTTATTTTACCTGCAGGAACAGGATTTTATATCGCGCTTTTTGTATTGGCCTGGATTGGACAATTTTATGGCCACAAAGTTGAAGAAAAAAAGCCTTCCTTCTTCAAAGACCTCCAATTCCTCCTCATTGGCCCGGCATAGTGTATGAATGCTTATCTAAGCAAACTACTGCCAGAATATAAAAACCGTCTTAAATCGCAAATCAACGCAATTTAAGCCCTATTATCGTTTTAGCCTTCCGAAGCTCTTTTATTGATAGGTTCTTCCTTTATATTTCAACCAGCCATCCACATGTTTTTGTTGCGGATCATGATGAGTCCAGTGAATTACTCCGCCTTTTTCGCTATATTCATATTCGCCATTAAAATGAATGATGTCTCCTTTTTGCAAGTTTTCAATTCTTGGTGCCAAATCAATATTATGAGCCACCAACACAGTTAAGCCATTCTGCAGTTGCAAAATAAACTTTTGATGGCGTGAGCCGTTGTTATCATCCGCTAGAACTGCTTTGACTGTTCCGCTGGACTGAACCTGCATATTGCTTTTTTGTGTTTGAAAGGCCTGCTGAATTTTTACATCATCATTTTGAATTTGAAAATTTGCTGCCTTCGAATCTACAGATACTTGCTGAGATTCTGATTTCGATAAAATTTCAGTGTGTGCTTTTGAATTGCTGAGCGCTTGATTTGAAGGATTTTGCTGTTCTTGTAAATCAATACCGAAATAGGCAGCAATTAAAATAACAATAACTGCACCAATCCCCTTCTGAGCTTTACTCGCCATCTTTATTGTTCTCTCAAAATTTTAAACTCTTCATAAAAAAAGCCCCAAACGGGGCTTTTTTTTGCAAATAATCAGAGATTATTTTGCAGCAGCTTGAGCAGCAGCAACTTCTTCAGCGAAAGAAAGTTCAGCTTTTTTCTCAATACCTTCACCCACTTCGAAGCGAACGAATTGAGCAACTGTAGTACCAGTTGATTTAAGAACGTCAGCAACTTTCTTGTCGTTGTCGATTACGTACATTTGACGCTCAAGAACAACTTCGTTCAAGTATTTTTCAACTGAACCAGTCACCATTTTTTCAACGATGTTTGCTGGTTTACCAGATTCCAATGCTTTCGCTTCAGCAATTTCTTTTTCTTTAGCGATAAGATCAGCAGATACGCCTTCAGCAGTTACAGCAACCGGGTTGAACGCAGCAACGTGCATTGCAATACCTTTACCAGTTTCAGCAGAACCTGTGTAAGCCACTACAACACCAATTTTTAAACCGTGTTTGTAAACTGCAAGGTTTTCACCTTCAACAATTTTCGCACGACGAACCTGGATGTTTTCACCGATTTTTTGAACAAGAGCAATACGCGCTTCTTCAACAGTTGCACCATCTTCAAGTTTAAGTTCAGCAATTTTAGCAGCATCAGTTTCGTTTGCAGCAAGCGCAGCAGCAGCAACTTTAGCAGAGAAACCAGCAAAGTTTTCGTCTTTAGCAACGAAGTCAGTTTGGCAGTTTACTTCTAAAAGAATAGCTTTGTTGCCTTCTTGAACGATAGTGATTGCACCGTCAGCAGCAATGTTACCAGCTTTTTTAGCTGCTTTTGCTTGACCAGATTTACGAAGGTTATCAATCGCTAATTCGATGTCACCGTTCGCTTCTGTTAATGCTTTTTTACATTCCATCATTGCTAAACCAGTACGGTCACGCAATTCTTTTACCATGCTCGCAGTAACTGCAGTCATGTTATTCTCCTAAATACGGTAGAAAATGAATCTGTTCAACAAAAACGGCCCAAAGTGTTCTCTGGGCCGTTTTGCTTTCTCGACGCTTAATTTGCCACGACTACATGTCGCAAAAATGACAATTCTGCGTCAAAACGCATTAAGCCTCTGGAGCTTCTTTAGCAGCTTCTTCGCCTTTAGCTTGAGCATTTGCTTGTGATTGAGCGTACTCTTTACCAGCAATGATAGCATCAGCCATAGCAGAAGCGTAAAGTGTAACCGCACGGATCGCATCGTCGTTACCAGGAATAACGTAGTCTACGTTGTCTGGGTTAGAGTTTGTATCAACGATACCGATTACAGGAATACCAAGGTTCTTAGCTTCTTTAATCGCGATTGATTCATGGTCAACGTCAATTACGAATAATGCGTCAGGTAAACCACCCATGTTTTTAACGCCGCCTAAAGCACGTTCAAGTTTTTCCATTTCACGAGTACGTTCTAAAGCTTCACGTTTAGTCAGCTTAGCGAAAGTACCGTCAGTAGATTGAGTTTGAAGATCTTTTAAACGGTTGATAGATTGGCGAAGTGTTTTCCAGTTCGTCAACATACCACCTAACCAGCGGTGGTCTACATATGGTTGACCAGCGCGTTGAGCTTGTTCACGAATGATGTTAGAAGCAGCACGTTTAGTACCAACAAACAATACTTTGTTCTTTTTGCTTGCAAGATTGTTAACAAAGTTCAAAGCATCATTTAACGCAGGAACAGTGTGCTCAAGGTTGATGATGTGAATTTTGTTACGCGCACCAAAGATGTATTCACGCATCTTTGGGTTCCAGAAACGAGTTTGGTGACCGAAGTGAGCGCCTGCTTGAAGAAGGTCGCGCATGCTTACGTTGTAATCTGCCATTTTCTTTACCTTAAAGTTTGGGTTAGGCCTCCATATATCCGCATTCTCCACCCCAAAGGGCACCCAGAGAAATGTGTCGATATATGTGCGGATTTTATTGCCCCATCGCACAAAGCCCGTGAAATTTATTCACGAAAAAGCATTTGATAAAATGGGCGGCTATTTATACCATAGTCACACACAAATTTCCAAAAGTTTTTAAAGATCATGAACAGTACTTACGAAGCTCCCCGTCGTTTAATCAAAACACCTGAAGAAATTGAAAAAATGCGTGTGGCGGGTCGACTGGCAGCAGAAGTTTTGGATATGATCAAACCGCATATCAAACCGGGTGTATCTACACTCGAACTGGACACCATCTGTCACGATTATATTGTCAATAAACAAGAGGCTATTCCTGCCTGTCTTGGTTATGGCGCAGCACCTGGCCGTCCAGCTTTCCAGCATACCATTTGTACCTCTGTGAACCACGTGGTGTGTCACGGCATTCCGTCTGCCAGCAAAATCCTGAAAAAAGGCGACATCCTTAATATTGACGTGACTGTGATTAAAGATGGCTATCATGGCGATACCAACATGATGTATATCGTTGGTGGTGAAACTTCAATTCTTGCAGAACGTTTATGCAAAGTGGCGCAAGAAGCCATGTACCGCGGTATTGCGACGGTAAAACCAGGTTCTACCATTGGTGATATTGGCAATGCCATCCAGAAATATGTTGAATCAGAACGCTTTGGCGTCGTACGTGAATATTGCGGCCATGGTATTGGCACCGTGTTCCACGACGAACCCCAAGTTCTGCATTATGGTCAACCGAATACCGGCATGGTGCTTGAAGAAGGCATGACCTTTACCATTGAACCGATGGTGAACGGCGGCGACTGGAAAACCAAAATTTTAGGTGACAAATGGACGGTAGTAACCAAAGACCATAGTTTGTCCGCACAATATGAACACACCCTTTTAGTGACTAAAACCGGTGTTGAAGTGCTGACTGCACGTCCTGAAGAAGACCTGTCCCGCTTTAATCAATAAGTTCATTCCAAATTGACTTAAATGGCTGCATCTGTTGTAGCCATTTTTATTTACAGTGTTCTTTATTTAAACGTTTTGCTGAAAATCTGTCCCCAAGTTCAATTGATTTTCGCTTTATTTCCCACATACTAAAGCCCCATCCAATGTACCGCAGAGATTTTTATGTCCGATTTTAGCAATGTTACTGTTAGCCAAAATGATGATGATACCGTTTCCTTACTGATTGACCATAAACCTATTTCTGAACGTTACGGCATGAAATTTAGTGCCAGCATTGTGGATGAACTCAAAGCTTTAGCTGACGGTCAAAATATGAAACTGTTTGATCAGTTTGTATTTTCACATACCGATTTAAACTTTGAGCATAGCTATCGTTATGTGACTTGCATTCTTAAAGAAGAAGCGGGTTATAAAGTGACGCGTAATTTTGTCTATACCATTACTGCGCAAGGTCAGCAGCCGATTGAACATGTCATTACCAAACAGGGGCAACCGATGACCACTGCTGATGTACATGAGTTCATTAATACCCATTTGCAAAAATCCTTAAATGACTATACCGACCTGAATTATGCATATTGATGTTTTGTTTTGATGATCACCTGATCACGCCAGGCACTACAATTAAATCGAAGCTCATCTAATTGTAGTGTTCTTTTTCACTTCCTCATTCACATTAAACCCACCCTTTTTAATCTTATTTTTTTAATTATTTTCATCTCTATTCTTCAAACCAAACCATTTAATTATTTGTTCTTATTGCTCAGCTGATTTAACCGGGTTAAATACTTTTTTCCAATATTGGCACATTCAAGCTCCCCTTTTTAGCGCAATTTAAGATAAGATAGTGTGCTTTTTATTTTTTAATCCCTATAAGAAGGAATACTGCCGTGGACGTACGTCTCTCTGATCGTGTAAATGCCATCAAACCGTCCCCTACACTTGCTGTTACCAACAAGGCTGCTGAACTTAAAGCCGCTGGTAAAAACGTAATTGGCTTGGGTGCAGGTGAACCAGATTTTGACACCCCACAACACATCAAAGATGCAGCAATTGCCGCTATTAACAACGGTTTCACTAAATACACCGCTGTTGACGGTACTCCAGGTCTTAAAAAAGCAATTATTGCGAAATTAAAACGCGATAATAATCTTGATTACGCTGCAAACCAGATTCTGGTTTCTTGCGGTGGTAAACAGTCATTCTTTAACTTGGCGCTTGCTTTGTTAAACAAAGGTGATGAAGTGATCATCCCTGCACCATACTGGGTAAGCTATCCAGATATGGTGATCATCGCTGAAGGCGTGCCTGTAATCGTGAAATGTGGTGAAGAACAACGTTTCAAAATTACACCTGAACAGTTAGAAGCTGCGATCACTGACAAAACCCGTTTAGTGGTACTGAACAGCCCATCTAACCCGACTGGCATGATCTACACTAAAGAAGAATTACTTGCTTTAGCTGAAGTTCTGCGTAAATACCCAGAAGTTCTTGTTGCGTCTGATGACATGTACGAACCAATCCGTTGGGATGATGAATTCTACAACATCGCAACTGTTGCTCCAGACCTTTACGACCGCGTAATCGTATTGAACGGCGTGTCTAAAGCCTATGCAATGACTGGCTGGCGTATCGGCTATGCAGCGGGTCCTGCTAAACTGATTGGCGCGATGAAAAAAATCCAGTCTCAATCGACTTCTAACCCGACTTCTATTTCACAAGTTGCTGCTGAAGCTGCATTGAACGGTCCTCAAGACGTTCTTGAACCAATGATTGAAGCATTCAAACGTCGTCATGACCTGGTTGTAAAAGGCTTAAATGACATCAACGGTATTACTTGCTTACCTGCTGACGGTGCATTCTATGCCTATGCCAATATCAAGCCGTTAATTCGTGCCAAAGGTTTAAAATCTTGCACAGAATTCTCTGCATGGTTACTAGAAGAAACTGGTGTTGCGGTTGTTCCTGGTGATGCATTCGGCCTAGGCGGTTACATGCGTATTTCTTATGCAACTGCTGACGAAGTACTGGTAGATGCGCTTGCTCGTATCAAGAAAGCGGCTGATTCAATCGAAGGCGTTGACGCTGCGATTGCTTCAATTGCTGCTGAAAAATAATCTGCTTTTTCTAAAGTAAGATTTAAAAAAACCCGCGAATTTCGCGGGTTTTTTCTGTTTCAGGATTTATCTTTTTAGCTGTAAAAATATCCAGATTCATTTTTCTTTTCTAAACACACTTTGATTATTTCAACGCGCTTTCGGCATGCTTCTGATCAGGAGCAGCCCAAATCACCAAGGCAATTCCCGTTAAAACCATGACAGCAGAAATGATCATCCGCCAGCTTAAAGTCTCACCAATAAACAATGCGCCACCTATAATCGCTAAACACGGCACAGACAGCTGCACACTGCTGGCTGTCAAACGGTCAATCTGTTTCACAATGGCATACCAAAGCACGTATGCTCCGCTTGAGGCTAAACCGCCTGACAGCACAGCTAAAAGTATCCCTTGAGGCAATGCAAAACTTTTCGTGTAAAACACAACATAAGCCAGCAAAACAAAAGGAATGGCCATCACAAAATTGGCCAATGTACTGGCCAAGGGGTTTTGCATATTTTTGCCCGCGATGCTGTACATCGCCCAACCTATTCCTGAAAGCACCATTATCGCGGCATACCCCAAATTTGGAGCAGCGGCACCCGGAAGCAAAAGAATAAAAATCCCGATAATTGCCATACACAATCCGGCACCACGGCGCAGATTAATTTTTTCACCATGACATAAACCATAGCCGACCATGCTGAGCTGGACTGTGCCAAATAACAGCAATGCCCCGACTCCCGCATCTATATGCAAATAAGCCAGTGAAAATGCCACAATATATAAGGCAAGAAAAAAACCGTTTTGAAGACTCCATTCTATTTTGGCTTTTTGTGCAGAAAACAGGTAAAGCATCCATAAAACGATAGCGCCACTCGCAACCCGAATCAGGCTAAAACTCATGGGGTCAATTTGCTGTTCGGCCAATGCCAAACGGCATAAAACCGAATTGGCAGCAAAGGCCAGCATGGCAATCGAGATTTTGAGCAGCATGGTTGAGCATCCTTATTCAACAGCCTGCATTAGGTATATCGGAACTATTTCATTAAATCTACATCGTTTTTCTGATGCAATGTATCAAAAATACCAATGTGTCAATTCTGCACATAAAACTGTGGGGATTATTTTTCTCCTTTATTTTTAGCAAAGCGTGTTCCAGCCTCGGCTACCAACCTTTGGATATCATTGGCAAAACAATAAAACTCAGGTTGATGATTACTGTGAATTTCCCTCTCCCGCTTTAAATCCTCCAGCTGTTGACTCAAGGTAAAGACAGGAAGGTCGCAATAGGGTTAATCTCGACGGCACCACAACAAAAAGGGGTTGAACGACACAAGCATTGACCTTACTTTTTTTTGATCCATTTTTTGTTTTTCTAAAAAACAGCACACTTATACTGGGACGTGCTATCCCCCCATTTTCTTATCATTTCAGCTGATGTCGCTAAATTAAATACTCTCGAATATTTCTTGACGATTTTTATGTACATCGTTAATTTAAACAACAAGTTCCTTTTTAGAACTTATCAATAAGGAAATAAATAGAATGAATCCCAAAGAAATGACTGGACTGCAACTTTTACAAGCCATGTGTGATGGCAGAATTCCAGCACCCTCAATGAGTGAAACCATCCCCATGCAGCCTTATGAGGTTTCAGAAGGCACGATCTGTTTTAAAGTAAAAGCCAATAACCACCATTTAAATCCCTTGGGTGGCGTGCATGGCGGTTTTGCAGCAACTGTACTGGATTCCGTCACGGGCTGTGCTGTCCACAGTATGCTCGAAGCAGGTGCAGGCTATGGCACCATCGATTTAAATATAAAAATGTGCCGTCCCATTCCTCAAAATCAACAACTACTGGCTATAGGCAAAGTGATTAATATCAGCAAGAATCTGGGTATTTCAGAAGGCCGGATTATGGATGAAAATGGCAAACTTTATGCCCATGCCACTGCGACGTGTATGATTATCCGTTAATACCTAATATGCGCCTCATTCAGAGCTTAGATCATTTCCTAAGCTCTTGAGCTAACATAGATTAAACGGCTGATTTAAACGATTTTGTGAGTGCTGATAAAGACACGTCCGGACGCGAAGTTCCCTTATAGATACATAAATACTTAAATACGCTATCAAGCGAGATAGAGAGTTTCTTCTGTTCCGACACCGACCACACTTTAGAATTGTTGCGTCCAGATAAAGCGCTGCCATTCAGCTGATACAAATACAGGTCATGATCACGCTGCAACGGTTGCTTGCGGCCATTGGAATAACTATCCAGAAGCAATTGACAGGGTGAGTTAATCACCCATTTATTGCTAAACCAAAGCTGCAACAAGTCACCCAGATATAAGACCTCAGTACCGACTGGCCAGACCTGAATATAGGCATCCTCAACAGCGGTCTGATAGCGCTGCGGGTCTTGAATAATAGAAAGGTAATTGTCTTGATAAAAAGATAAATTTGAAAAAATTTCGGCAATCGTCAGCGTATGCATTCGCTTTCTCCTGTTTAGCCATTTTAGTGCTGGCAAGTTGGTTTAAATCCACACTGTTTGAACTTGCATTCAAACGCTCTGTTATGAATTTAATCTAACAAGCCAGTTTTGGCTGTGCAAGTTTTTTTAGGATTTTTGATTTAGTTGTTTAAATAAAAAGCATACGGCATAAAAATTAAGGCATCATGACACTTTTAGCTTGACCCCCTGCGAAATCTGCTTATAATCGCATGCAGATTCTCCAATAGCTCAGTCGGTAGAGCGACGGACTGTTAATCCGCAGGTCCCTGGTTCGAGCCCAGGTTGGAGAGCCAGATTTTAAAAACCCACTCAACAGAGTGGGTTTTTTTATGGCCTAAATAATCTATAGCTGTTTAAATCACTCAATACACGATACTGCTCTTTTTTAGATTCAATCTGCCCATTCCTGTTTTCTATCAAGTTAGGTTATTCATTGCATTCAGAGTATTGAGATATAAAATTTATAGCAAAATCAGCATAAGCCCTAAAAGCAAAAAGCGCATCGAAATGCGCTTTCTACTCATCAATCCATATCAACATGGATCAATATCACAATTGTTTTATTGCTGAGGTAAAGGAATATACTGTGAATTATTATTCTGTGCTTTACGTTCAGTCACCACCACATTCAGGGTTAATGGTTGCTCATCTCGAACCACTTCAACTTTAATGGTGCTATTCGGCGCTTGTAAAGCCACATAATTAATCAAGTGGGAAGCTGAAGTAATCTGCTCTCCATTGACCTGGATAATTTTATCACCCTTTTTAATTCCCGCTTTAGCTGCTGGACCGTGAGGAAGCACATCTGCTACAACAACACCAGTCTGCTTAGGTTCAAGAATATTGTCCTGTTGCACTGGCATGAGGCTAATCCCCAACCAGCCACGAACCACGCGACCATCTTTCAGAATTGAATTGAGAATTTGCTGGCATACTTTCGCAGGAATGGCAAAGCCAATTCCCAATGAACCACCCGATTGAGAGAAAATAGCCGTATTCACGCCAATCAGATTACCCGCCACGTCAATCAGTGCCCCACCCGAGTTCCCGGGATTAATCGCTGCATCTGTTTGAATGAAGTCTTCATAGGTATTAATGCCCAAATCTGAACGGTTGGTGGCAGAAATAATCCCTTGAGTAACCGTTTGCCCTACACCGAACGGGTTACCAATGGCAAGTACGACATCGCCAACTTCATTGCCGCTGAGTTTAAAAGGCAAAACTGGAAGCTTGTCGAGTTCAATCTTAATTACCGCCAGATCGGAATCCGGGTCTGTGCCAATCACTTTAGCGACTGCACGGCGTCCATCATTCAAGCCCACCACAATCTGTTCAGCCTGAGCAATGACATGGTTGTTCGTCAAGATATAGCCATCTGAACGCACAATCACCCCTGAGCCCAGACTGTTTTCATTTTGCTCCTGATCGAACTGTTCAGGGACCTGATCGCCAAAAAACTCGCGAAAAGCCGGATCATTCAACAAAGGATGTTCTGCTTTATTCACCTTCTGGGTAGTGAAAATATTCACCACCGCAGGAGCCGCCACCTTCACGGCATTACTGTAAGATTCGACGGCACCCGCCCTGTTGGTATTGACTAAAGGCTCGACTTTTTCTCTGGGCATTTTTATACCGTCAGAGGCAACAGGGGCTTGTGGCTTCTGAGAATGTTGCCAGACAAGAAAACCGAGAGTGACTAAAACAAGTAAAACCCAAGGTAACCATGAAAAGGTGCGACGCACGGTAATTTCCTCTAACAATATTTTAATTCGTTGATGACTAAGTAATTTATCTGCCATTGTAAAATGAAATACAGCAGGAAACTTAAAAATAATTCAGAGTTTTGTGCTGCTTTAGTTACAATTCAAAATATGTTTTGATGATATTCAATATTAAGGCTTTTGAGAAATTTATGGCAAAGCTCCATGAAATTATTCAGTGGTGTGATCAAACCCTGAAATCACACGAATTTAAAGACTATGCACCAAATGGCTTGCAAATAGAAGGCAAACCGGAGATTGGCAGAATTTTGTGCGCTGTTACGGCATCTCAGGATGCAATTGAGGCTGCTATTGAACAAGGTGCCGATTTACTGCTGGTTCATCATGGCTATTTCTGGAAAGGCGAACCCTACCCGATTACCGGCATGCGCGGTAAACGTATTAAAAGCCTGATTCAGCATGATATCTCACTGGTCGGCTACCATTTGCCTTTAGATAGCCACCCGACTTTAGGCAATAATGCCGCCATTGCCGACATTTTAGCTTTAGAAAATATTGAGGCTTTAGATCCGGCTGAACGCAATCCGATTGGCAATATCGGTTATTTAAAAACCGCCATGTCTGCTGAAGACTTTAAACAGTATGTCTCTGAACGTTTAAATTCTAATGCCATTCATCTTCCTGCCGAAAAAACCAGCATTCAGAAAGTGGCTTATTGTACCGGTGGCGCTCAGGATTTTATTGGCAAAGCTGCCGCTCAAAATTGCGATGCCTACATTTCCGGCGAGGTCAGTGAACGGACTTTTTATGAAGCCAAAGAACTGAATGTACACTACTATGCCTGCGGACATCATGCCACCGAACGATATGGGGTACAACGTCTGGCAAAAGCTATTTCAGAACAGTTCGATATTGAGTATAGTTACTTCGAATTAAACAATCCGATTTAATTCAACATGAGCGGTTTAACATTTTCTTTATACGTATAAATTGAGGCTTTATTCTGTATTGTTATTTATAAGCAATGCGCAATTTTCCTCAAGAATCTATTACAATAAAGCCACTTAATGTTAAAACCCAGCAAAACGCAAGGAATTGAAGACATGACAACGATTACTTTACCGGCACTTCCATACGGTTATGAAGATCTTGCTCCGCACATCAGCAAAGAAACTTTAGAATACCATCACGACAAACACCACAACACTTACGTTGTAAACTTGAATAACCTGATCAAAGGCACAGACCTTGAAGGTAAAACTTTAGAAGAAATCATTAAAGCATCTGCTGGTGATGCTGCTAAAGTTGGCGTATTCAACAACGCGGCTCAAGTTTGGAACCATACATTCTACTGGAACTGTATGGCTAAAAACGGTGGTGGTAAAGCGACTGGTGCTTTAGCGGCTAAAATTGATGAAGCTTTCGGTTCTTATGAAAAATTTGCTGAAGAATTTGCTGCTGCTGCAACCACTCAATTCGGTTCAGGCTGGGCTTGGCTGGTTGCTGATGAAGTAAATGGCAGCCTTTCTATTCTTAAAACTTCAAATGCTGACACTCCACTTGCGCACGGTAAAGTTGCAGTATTGACGATTGACGTTTGGGAACACGCTTACTACATCGACTACCGCAATGCACGTCCTGCTTATATCAAGACTTTCCTTGAAAGCCTGGTAAACTGGGATTATGCAAATGCTAAATATGCTGGCCAAGAAGCTGGCGTTGAAAAATAAGATTTGAAATAAATTTTATTTTTTGCATAAAAAACCATCCTTTAAGGGTGGTTTTTTTATTTTCAGAACCCAAATGCATATTAATAAAGCAAATGATTCATTTCTTTACATTATCTTGTTGACGACCAGAGTTTTCATCCCTAAAATGCGCTTCAGATTCTCCAATAGCTCAGTCGGTAGAGCGACGGACTGTTAATCCGCAGGTCCCTGGTTCGAGCCCAGGTTGGAGAGCCATCTATTCTTCCATAGCTCAGTCGGTAGAGCGACGGACTGTTAATCCGCAGGTCCCTGGTTCGAGCCCAGGTGGAAGAGCCAAGATTCTAAAAAGCCCACTCATCATGAAGTGGGCTTTTTTTATATCCTGCATTTCCATTCACTGCTTATCTCAACCCTATTTTTTAAATACCTGCCTTAAACAGCCCGCTTGTAAATTGTAGACCATTCACCTATCTATTGTTCGCCGGTTAAAATTTCGTTATGTTAATCTGAATAAAAATATTCTAATAAACTGCCATGAATGCAACCTGGTTAAAATCTCTCATTTTCTGGATTATTTTGATTGTTGTCATGTTCGCGGTGTTTCAATGCAGTCAAAATTCTGAAAATAAAAAGCAGGCTTCCGCGCTCATGTATGAACGCCTGTTTCATTGCACCCGTAATTTATCGCAAAAGAACCCGGAGGTTTTAAAACATATTCAGCAACAGCTTAAGCCCGAGCTCACCCAAGCCGAGCTGATGGAATTGATCAATGAATGCCGTAAAGCACACCCCTTACAAAGTAGAGAAAATTATATAGACCAGATAAAAGCACTTAAATAATCGGTAAAAAGCTTATTTTTAAGACATTCAATTCATTTTCATGGCTTTTTTAACCCTCAGCCCTTGACCCATTAAGCTGAGATACATAGAATGCGTACCAGATTCTCCAATAGCTCAGTCGGTAGAGCGACGGACTGTTAATCCGCAGGTCCCTGGTTCGAGCCCAGGTTGGAGAGCCAAATTCTAAAAACCCACTCAACAGAGTGGGTTTTTTCTTATATCAAGATTTTATTGTGTTCAATTCAAGCCAAGCCACTTTTTTCCTTATTGGTTGCATTGCCACGCTCGCCTTGCTGACCATTATTTTTCAGCAACTGTTCAAACCACGGCAGAAGTTTTTTCCAAAGCGCGTGATCACGCCTTTTGAAAGCAAAATGTTTATCCGGCTGAAAGAAGCTTTTCCGCAGCATCATATTTTGGCTCAGGTTGCTTTTAGCGCATTAATCACCAATGACAACTTTAAGATACGCAACAAGTTCAACCGTAAAGTCACCGACTTCGTTTTACTCAATCAAAAGCTCGAAGTGGTCGCGATTATTGAACTGGACGATCCCAGCCATCTAGGCAAGGAACAGGAAGATGCCGAGCGTGATGCCATGCTGAACGAAGCAGGCTATCAGGTCTATCGCTATATCGATATTCCAAGTGTCCATAACTTAAAAAAAGACATTTTAAATTAATTCCATTTCGGCATAAAAAAGCCACCGCATGCTACGGTGGCCTGATTCAATATAAATCGTTCAATTATTTGCTAGCTTGCTGTTCAGACGGCTCTACGGTAGCGCTAGAAGCAGCCTGCTCAGCTGCTTCTCGAGCTTTGATCCGCTCCAGCATTTCAGCCTGCTGCTGCTTGTATTTTTGCTGGTTTTTCTCGTCGCTACTGACTGCCAGATAAGCCATAGAGACCAGAAAAATCGGGATAAGCAAACCCAGGCTCATCAGAATAATCATCTTCTTGGGATTTGGTTTCGCGCCTGACTGCGACATAATCAATACCTGTCAATCTATATACACTAAATTTTCCTGCCCACTATAACAAAACCCTGTGCTGTCTCAACAGATCATTCGCCTACTTTGTAAACTCGCATCAAAAAGCCGGTCGAAACCGGCTTTTTTTCGTCAAAACCCATCAAAGTCAGACAGCAAGCTGAATGCTCTCTAATACTTCTCGCAAGGTTTTTAGATAATTAAAGCCTGCTTCAGGCTTATCTTGCATCCGCCAAGCCACATAACCATCCGGACGTACCAGTACAGCACCCGCTTCATGGATTTCAGATTTATGGTTCCAGGTTCCGTAAACATCACGGTATTCACGGGAACCAATCTGAATTATGTCCAGATAAGGCAAATTCAGGGCATGTACCGCGTTTTTCCAGCCTGTACCAGACAGTCCAGTCAACAAGGTGAAACGGCCCTGTCCTACGATATCCAGCGTTGATTGCTTCTGTCCTTTGGCATTAATCAGCCAGGTATGCGGTACTTTTGCTCCCGGACGTGTCGTTGCCTGCAAGTAAAGCTGCGGATCCTGCATAAAGGTTTCCGCTGTCGCCTCGGCAATCACAGCATTTGAATCATAACGCTGATTCAGCTCCACCCCTTGGGCATTAAATTCGAAATGCTTGATCTCGAGCGCCTGGAATAATTTTTGACGAATCTCGGCACCCGCGTCATCTTCAGCGAAAATTCGCTGCAACATCGCCGCCTGTGTCGTGACCCCCTCATCAAAGCCAAAGACATCTTTCAGATGCTTATAGTCAAAACGGGACTGATTGGCACGGGCAACTATCTGTTTGCCCACAGGTGCACGCTCACGCGTATAAGAATCCAGCAAGCTTTCTTTGCTCCAACCTTTCACCGCATAGGCCAGTTTCCAGCTGAGGTTAAAGGCATCCTGCATGCAGGTATTCGAGCCTAAACCGCTGGATGGTGGATGACGGTGTACGGCATCACCACCACAGAACACACGACCTTTGGAATACTCTGTCGCCCAGGTCTGATTCACATACCAATACGACAGTTTTTGGATGTCTACTTCTGCAACTTCAGCTCCGACAAAAGCATTCAGGCGGGCACGAACCTGTTCCTCGGTCACTTGTGGCTCACCTTTGGAAATGTCAAATCCCCAGCCCATGATCCACTCATTCCATGGGGTAATGGCGCGCAACAGACCCATGCCCAGGTCACCAAAACTGGCTTCGGGATTAACAATCCATTGCAGGATGGCCGGGCGATGCTGCACGTATTGGCTTAAATCTGCCTTGAAGGTCACATACACGGTACCGGCACGTGCCATGACACCTTCCAGCGGCAGATTTAACTGCTCGACAATTTTAGAACGTGCGCCATCCATACCCACCAGATATTTGGCACGCAAGCTAAACTCGCTATTGGTAATCCGGTTTAAAAAAGTTGCCGTCACACCGTGTTCATCCTGCGTATGAGATAGATATTCGGTATTAAAGTTATAAATCGCACCGCGTTCGGCGGCATTTTTTGCTAACAACGCTTCCATTTTCGGCTGGATCAGATCCACCAATGGACAGGGACTGCCCTTGATATAATCGCCATGCCGTTCATCACCAGTACCCCAGGCACTTAAACGGGCAATTTCTTCCCCAACCAGACTGGTGGTAATCAGGCTTTCCCCCATCTGCTCCCAAGGCGTGGCAATCTGCTTGACCTGTTTTTCTACGCCCAGATCGCGTAACACTTCCATGGCCCGCTGATTGGTAATATGTGCACGTGGACTGTTGGCTAGCCAACTAAACTGGGTAAAAAGCTGAACTTTAATCCCATAACTGGCCAATGCCAGTCCCAAGGTGGATCCCGCAGGACCTGTTCCCACCACCAGCACATCCGTATCAAATTGCTCAGACATCACCTGCTCCTTTCCAATGCCAACCTTCAGCTGTCTGACCTCAGTGTATGCAACATCCTGATTTAACAGAACACCCATAGGCTTAAACTATGGTTGCATAGTTTTTAGGTCTGCCACATTTCATAATCTGACGTGCAGCATCAACCCAGAATCAGGCTGGGCAATCGGGTTTATAGGTGTGGTGAATTATGGAATTACGTCATTTAAGATATTTTGTCAGCGTAGTTCAGCAAGGCAGTTTCACCAAGGCGGCCGAAAAAATGTTTACCGCACAGCCTTCATTAAGCCAGCAGATTAAAGACCTGGAAGAAGAAGTTGGGGTATTATTGTTTGACCGCTCTGCTAAAAAAATCCGTCTAACTGATGAAGGTGAAGCCTTTTTACCTTATGCACAGAATGCGCTGGAAAATGCCCAGCTCGCTATCTCTGCTGCACGTCAGGTCGCCTACAATAAAAACAACCAGATTTATATTGGCTTTTTAAATGTGGCAGAACTGAAGGTCATGCCCTTAATTCTAGACAAACTCAAGCAGCAAATTCCGGATCTGCACATTCATGTACAAAGCCTGACCTGCATTGAACAGATTCAGCGCCTAAAGAATGCTGAACTCGACCTGACCTTTACCCGTTATGCCGTGCAGCATGATGATTATGAAAACCTGTGCTTACTGACTGAAAAAATCTATGTTGTAGCAGCAGAAAAATTACACCCCTCTAAACATCAGATCAACCGTGAGTACCTGAGAAAACAGAACATCATCATGTGTGAGCAAAGTGCTTCGCCGGTATTTTATGAAAAAATCAATCAACAATTGCAGCTTAAACATCTACCGCATCATCAGATGCACTGGGTGACCAATGTCCTGCAACATATCAACATGATCAATATGGGCTTGGGCTTTAGTTTCGTTCCGGAATACCTGCTGAAATTTTTAGG
The DNA here is from genome assembly GCF_004331195.1 of Acinetobacter sp. ANC 4216. Taxonomy (NCBI): domain Bacteria; kingdom Pseudomonadati; phylum Pseudomonadota; class Gammaproteobacteria; order Moraxellales; family Moraxellaceae; genus Acinetobacter; species Acinetobacter sp. ANC 4216. Next base: position 79,405 of record NZ_SJOC01000004.1, read on the forward strand.
TGATCATGTTCAGGTGGTGGCGACCGAATTCGAGCTTCCAACCCTGCAGCTGTATGCCAGTTTCAGGAAAAATTCAAAAAATGCCGCACTCCAGTTCATTACCCGGGAACTAAAGATGCAAATTCAGTTGGGCTGATGTTGCAGCTAACCTTTACCGCATAATAAAAAAGTATCCGCATGGACACTTTTATGGCAATTTTTACTTCAAATAATCACTAAAACAAGGCAAGGAAAATTCCGGCAAAAATCATGACACCTACCAAGCGGTTATGGCGAAATGCCCAGAAACAGCGCTGCGGATCGCGATCACGGGTCTTGATCCATTGATAGATAAAATCGGCTGCCACACAGAGCAATGCGATTAAACCAAATGGCATCAACAGATTTTCCAGATACAGCGCCGTCGCAATCAATACAAGGCTGATGACTTGCAATAAAGAAATAATCTCAATGTCATATTTACCGAATAAGATGGCCGTCGACTTCACCCCGATCTTTAAATCATATTCACGGTCGGTAATGGCATATTGGGTATCATAAGCCACGGTCCAGGCCAGATTGCCAAAATACAATAACCAGCAGGTAAGATCTGGCGTTGCTCCCACTGCGGTATAAGCCATTGGAATAGACCAGGAAAATGCCGCTCCCAAAAATACCTGTGGCAAGTGGGTATAGCGTTTCATAAACGGATAAATAAACGCCAGGAATAATGCACCAAATGACCAGTAAAAGGTTTCTATCGGCAAGAAAAACAGCATGCAGGCACTGGCAGCAACCAGAGCCAAAAATACATATATCGCTTCTTGAGCACTGATTATTCCGGTCGCCAGTGGACGGGTTTTGGTTCGCTCCACATGGGCATCGACTTTACGGTCAGCAAAATCATTAATGGCACAACCTGCCGCCCGCATAAAAATGGTACCCAAAATCATGGGAATCAGAATGCTGATGGATGGCATACCCTGATTGGCAATCCATAACGCCCACATGGTGGGCCAAAACACCAGTTCTGTACCAATCGGCTTATCAAAACGGCAAAGATAATAATAAGCTTCCAGACGTTCACGCCAGGTAATTTGATGCGCAGTTGCCATGACAATCCTTAACCAGGTTACTGTTTAATTTTTTGTTGAATAAATTGCTCAAATGCAGGTAAAAAAGTTTCCTGCACAATGAATTTACAACCATGCCAAGTATAACAACTTTGCCGCGTCCAGCCATCTTCCAGCAGAATGACACGGCGCTCGCAATCAGGATTGGTACGCTGAAATAAAAACCATCCGATCGGTTTTTTACCGATATGCTTAAAAAGTCGCGCCCGACGCTGCAAGCTTAATATGGGAAAAATACTTTTCGCCTTGACCCAGGGCTGGGCTTCACAGCCATATAAATAGCTTTCACGTACCCAGGAGGTATGCTGATGCGGCATGTTCATCCAGCGGCTATCCACCCGGCTTAAACGTTGATAATGCTCTTCAATGGGCTGGACCTTGAATACCCCACCCGCCAAATCGGTTAATTGTTGGGTCAGTGAACCTGAAGCATATAACCAGGGCTTTAATGCAGGTAAAACAATTGAATTTTGATTTGCGTATGCACGCGGTTCACGCATAGCCATAAAGCTCTTAAAAATATGAAAATTTATACACAGTTTAAATGATCTTCAGAAGACTTTAGTTTACTTGTTATCATTTAATTTAAAATGAAATTTTGGTTTAACAGTTGTCTGTTTTGGCAATGACTTCAAATTTTCCCTGCGGAGTCTTAATTAAAATCATGCCTTCGGCACTTAAATAAAAGCTTTCAGGATAAGTATAATCCAGAGCCAATTCAGGATTTTTAAGACCGACAAACTCAGCCTGCTTATAACCCTCCACAGTACGGCCTACTTCCAGATATTCCACAGTCGAGAAATTCATTTTAAATCCCTTGTCATGATCAAGTGGATCAATCCAAGGATAAAAGCTGGTCTGTTTTTTACGCGGCTTTGCCATAAATGGAGGACTCTTGTAAATCTTCACCCCATAATACAAAAAACCCACGACAAGCGCGGGTTTTTCTTGAACCTAAATTCGAATATGAATTACAGGCTGTAGTACATATCAAATTCAACTGGGTGAGTAGTCGTGTTCAGACGACGTACTTCTTCAGTTTTAAGTTCGATATAGGCATCAAGCATTTCTTTAGTGAACACGCCACCTTTAAGCAGGTAATCGTGATCCGCTGCAAGAGCTTCAAGCGCCATATCCAGGCTGTGAGCCACTGTAGGGATTTTAGCTTCTTCTTCAGGAGGAAGATCGTACAGGTTCTTGTCAGCAGCTTCACCTGGGTGAATCTTGTTTTGAATACCGTCAAGACCCGCCATCAACAATGCAGCGAAACCTAAGTACGGGTTCATCATTGGATCTGGGAAACGTGCTTCAATACGCTTGCCTTTAGGGCTAGATACGTAAGGAATACGGATAGAAGCTGAACGGTTGCGTGCTGAGTAAGCAAGCATGATCGGTGCTTCGAAATGTGGTACTAAACGCTTGTACGAGTTAGTAGACGGGTTAGTGATCGCATTCAATGAACGAGCGTGCTTGATGATACCACCGATGAAGTACAATGCCATTTCAGAAAGGCCTGCATATTCATCACCAGCAAACAGGTTCTTGCCATCTTTAGAGATTGACATGTGAACGTGCATACCAGAACCGTTATCACCTACCATTGGTTTAGGCATGAAAGTCGCAGTTTTAGCGTATTGGTGAGCAACGTTCCAAACCGCATATTTGAACTGTTGTACTTCGTCAGCTTTACGAACCATCGTGTTGAAGCTCACACCAATTTCTAACTGGCAAGATGCAACTTCGTGGTGATGTACTTCTACACGACCTGGACCCATGATGTCTTCAATACGTGCACACATATCAGCACGCATATCTTGATGAGAGTCAACTGGTGGAACCGGGAAGTAACCGCCTTTAACGCGTGGACGGTGACCAGAGTTACCAGCTTCGTAATCTTTACCAGTAGACCAAGCAGCTTCTTCAGCGATCAATGTGTGGCGCGCGCCAGACATGTCGATGTCCCATTTTACTTCGTCAAAAACGAAGAATTCTGGTTCTGGACCGAAGAATGCAGTATCACCGATACCTGTTGATTTTAAGTATTCTTCTGCACGGCGAGCGATAGAGCGTGGGTCACGTTCATAACCTTGACCAGTAGATGGCTCGATTACGTCACAAGTTACCACAACTGTAGCTTCAGCGAAGAACGGGTCAAGGAAACATGTTTCAGCGTCTGGACGCAAGATCATGTCAGAAGCTTCAATGCCTTTCCAACCAGCAATTGAAGAACCGTCAAACATTTTACCGTCTTCAAAAGTATCTTCGTCGATTGTATCTGCAGGGTAAGTTACGTGCTGCTCTTTACCCTTAGTATCAGTAAAGCGAAAATCGACCCATTTTGCGCCACTTTCTTGGATGAGTTGAAGGACCTTGTTCGCCATGCTCATTTTGCTCCGATGATTTTTTGTTGCACCTGCTAAGTGCGTGTTAGTAGTTGGTTTCTATAAAGCAATTCTCGTACCAACTTTAAAAAAGCAAAGCTAAAATACTGAATTCTTTATCAGAATAGAAGATTTGAGCCTTTTGCTTTGTTGCTATTATACTGTGTGTAAATCTAAATGCACCATATTCAAACACTCATAATCACATTTACTTGAAAAGTGGCTTTTAATGTATCAAATTGGTGCATGCTTACTGTCTCTAGCTTAAAAAGCTCCTGTTCTGGCTGCGGTTTGCCTGAATATCCATCAGTCCCGCTTAAAATAAATTCTTAATAATTTGTTTTCTGTCATGTTAATGATTTCATTATGGAATATTTTTGATATTGTCGCATTGAAGCCGAAAACCACTTAAACTCAAAATCAAACATATCTCATTATTATTCATATGTTTTTTATTTTCCAACTTTTAAACTGCAGATATTTCAGACTATCGACAGCATGAAATACTCTGCGCCATTTTGGTGACAACCCCTAAATCTGATTTTAAGTGATTTATGGTTTTTTATGAAGCCAAACTTCAATGAGGTAAAATTTAAGTAGCTTTCACTTACTTTTAGATGGTTTATTACCAAAATAAATTAAATCCTAAATATGAAGTGTTGAAAGTGATCTTTCATCTGTAGCCTATTTTCACAGTAGCCTTCCATGATTAAGCTTGTTTTGAATGAATTTTCTCCACCATAAAATGCAAATAAATCAGATTATTCTCATATAGTGATTTCTATAAAATCATTATCATGGAAATAGTTCAGCCGAAAATGTTTATTTTTTGCTATGATTATTCACACTCCATTTTTTAGCCATTTTGCTGCCCTTAGTTCAACCTGGACCAAGCAGTGAAAATCCGAATCATGCGAGTATTCTTGGACTATTCGAGCACATATACGTGCGCAAATTTCAATAGGTTAGCTCATGCTTTTAATGATCGACAACTATGACTCTTTTACCTACAACATCGTGCAGTATTTTGGCGAGTTAAATCAGGAAGTAAAAGTAGTCCGTAATGATGCCGTGACATTGGAAGATATCGAGCGATGGCAACCGAAGTATCTCGTCATTGGTCCCGGCCCGTGTTCACCAAGCGAAGCAGGCATTTCCATTCCTGCAATCCAGCACTTTGCCGGCAAAATTCCTTTACTAGGCGTGTGTTTGGGACATCAAAGTATTGGTCAAGCTTTTGGTGGAGATGTGATTCGCGCCAAAAAAGTCATGCATGGCCGCTTATCGGACATGTATCACAGCAATAAAGGGATTTTCAGCAATCTACCTTCTCCATTTTCGGCAACGCGCTATCATTCCTTGGTGATTGATCAGGCAACCTTGCCGGAATGCCTGGAAGTGACCTGCTGGACCAATGAAGAAGATGGCTCCATGGAAGAGATCATGGGCGTGAAACATAAGACATTGCCGGTCGAAGGCGTGCAGTTCCATCCGGAATCCATTCTGAGTGAACACGGTCACCAAATCTTCAAAAACTTTTTAGAAATTTACGCATAACGAGTGCTACAAAGACTATGAATATTCAACAAGCTTTAAATAACATCACTAAAAATATTGAACTCACTCAACCGCAAATGGAAGAAGTGATGCGTACCATCATGCAAGGTGAAGCAACCGATGCACAGATTGGTGCCTTGATGATGGGACTGCGCTTAAAAGGCGAAAGTATTGATGAAATTACTGCGGCTGCTCGTGTCATGCGTGAGTTCGCCATCAAAATTGATGTCAGTGACTTACCTCACCTGGTCGATATTGTAGGTACGGGTGGCGACGGCCAAAACCTGTTTAACGTGTCTACCGCATCAAGTTTTGTCATTGCAGCCGCAGGTGCAACCATTGCCAAACATGGCGGCCGCGGTGTGTCATCCAAATCAGGTTCTTCTGACCTGCTTGAACAGGCAGGCATCAACCTTGACCTGAACATGCAGCAAACTGAACGCTGTATCCGTGAAATGGGGGTCGGTTTCCTGTTTGCACCCAATCATCACAAAGCCATGAAATATGCCGCTGGTCCACGTAAAGAACTCGGCTTCCGCAGTATTTTCAACCTGCTTGGTCCGCTGACCAATCCGGCCGGAGTGAAACGTTTTGTGATTGGCGTATTCTCGACTGAACTTTGCCGTCCAATGGCTGAGGTACTCAAACAGCTAGGGGCAGAACATGTGATGGTGGTGCATTCTAAAGATGGTCTGGATGAAATCAGCCTGGCCTCTTCCACTTATGTGGCTGAACTGAAAGACGGTGAAATTACCGAATGGGAAATTCAACCCGAAGCCGTCGATATTGAATCACAAACATTGACCGGCCTTTCTGTAGATAGCGCAGCTGAAAGTTTGACACTTATTAAAGATGCCTTAGGCAAGAAAAAATCTGCCCTGGGTGAAAAAGCGGCCAATATGGTGGCACTGAACGCTGGTGCAGGTATCTACGTTTCAGGTTTGACCAATAGCTATAAACAAGGTGTCGCATTGGCACATGACATTATTTATGGCGGGCAAGCTTTAGAAAAGATGGGCATTTTGTCTGAATATACAAAAACGTTAAAAGAATACGAAGCTTAAGACAGTAGGACAAAGATCATGGTAGATATCGCAAATACAATTTTAGGCAAAATTGTGGATCGCAAACAGCAAGAATTTGCTGCTCGTCTTAAGCAACACAGCTATAAAGATGTGGAAGAACTGGCTCAGGCGGCAACACCTGTGCGTGGTTTTGCACAATCTTTACAAAGTAAACGCCCGGGGGTGATCGCTGAAATTAAGAAAGCCTCTCCATCGAAAGGCGTGATTCGTGAAAATTTCAATCCTGCCGAGATAGCCCAGCAGTATGAACAGGCAGGCGCTGCTTGCCTGTCTGTACTGACAGATGTGGACTTTTTCCAGGGTGCGGACGAAAATATTCGGATTGCCCGTTCGCACTGTGCCCTGCCTGCATTACGCAAGGATTTCCTGATTGACCCGTATGGCGTAATTGAAGCCCGTGCCCTGCATGCAGACTGCATTCTTTTAATTGTGGCCTGCCTGTCTGACCAGCAACTGGAAGAAATGTCGAAAACCGCATTCGAGCACAATCTGGATGTACTGGTTGAAGTGCATGATGAAGATGAGCTGGAACGTGCTTTACGACTTTCAGAACGTTGTTTGCTGGGCGTGAATAACCGCAATTTAAAAACTTTTGATGTCGACTTGAACACATCACTGCGTTTAAAGAAATTGCTGGAGCCTTCACGCTTATTAGTGACTGAAAGCGGCATTGCCACACCAGATGATGTCCACATGATGCAAGAACATGATATTCATGCCTTCCTTGTGGGTGAAAGTTTTATGAAACAGCCTCGTCCAGATCATGCCTTTACTGCATTGTTTGGTCAGCCTGTAACGATTGAATGAATATTAGAGATTATGAGTAAACATGATTCTTCGCTTTCGAAAGATCAGTACAATTTACTGAAATCTTTTAAAAAGCAAATCACTCATCCGCATTCCTCGAATATTGCGAAGCAGCCTGCGCCTGTGCAAAAGGCTGCTGAACAGGAGCAGGAAGATGACTTCGCACTTTTTCAAAAGCAAATGCAAGGTGTCAAGAAAATGGACACCAGCAACATTGCCAAACTTGAAAAAGCATCAAAGAAAAAACCGGATGCACAAACCTTAGCGAAACGTGCAGCTGCGACCGGCCCTATGCAAACCGATGCGACCGAACTGTCCGATACCCAAGCCATGCTGAATCCCGTGGCCAGCCAGGCCACATTAAGCTACCGCATTGCAACGTTGCAGCACAAAGTCTTTGAAGATTTAAAAGCAGGCAACCTGCGCTGGTTTGAGGCGGTTGACTTGCATGGCTGTACTGTAGAAGAAGCACGTGTTGCGGTACTGCAAATTATTCAGATGGCCAAAGATGAAAATCAGAACGTGATTAAGATTGTGCACGGCAAAGGTCCGGAAGCGATTTTAAAAACCTATGTCAACGGTTGGCTGCGCCAGCACCGTGATGTTTTGGCCTTTGTCAGTGCGCCTGAAAAGCAAGGCGGCACAGGTGCGGTTCTGGTTCTGCTCAAACGAAGCGAAAAGAACCCAAAATTCAAACAGTAATCGGAATTTTTCACTAAAACAGGGCATTGTAGCGGTTTTCTGCTACAATGCCGTCCTTGTTCAATATCAGTGTAAGTGAACACGTCTTATGTCTATGCAGCAATCCTACGCCAACATTTTAACTGCCGTTGGTGAAGATCTTAATCGTCCTGGTCTAAAAGATACGCCAATGCGTGCTGCTAAAGCTTTTTCGTATTTAACGTCTGGATATAGCAAAACTCTGGAAGAAGTGACCAATAGTGCGGTCTTCCCCTCTGACAACCGTGAAATGGTCCTGGTCAAAAATATCGAATTCTACTCACTCTGCGAACATCATTTACTGCCGTTCTATGGCCGTGTACATATTGCGTATTTACCTGAAGGCCAGGTATTGGGTTTATCCAAATTTGCCCGTATTACTGAAATGTTTGCGCGTCGTTTGCAAATCCAGGAAAACCTGACCCAGCAAATTGCAGAAGCAGTGGCTGAAGTGACTAAAGCACGCGGTGTTGCGGTAATGATTGACTCTGCACATATGTGCATGATGATGCGCGGTGTAGGCAAACAGGAATCCACCACCCGTACCGTGTCTTTTGTGGGCGATTTTAAAACCAATAAAGAGGAACGTCGTGAATTTCTAGCGGCTGTACCTGAAAGCTATTAATTTCATGCTAAAAAAAGCCTCAAGATCTGTTGAGGCTTTTTTTATGTGAGGTTAGAGTCTATAAGACTTTAAAGCACCTGATTGAAGTATATACATTTAAGGATCGCTCATGTCGCAACTTTGGTTAGCCGGACAAGGTTTAACGCAGGCTGAAAAATCAATTGATTACCCCCGCCCTGACCGTTTGGTGCAAGGTAATCCTCAACGTGAAACGTATAGTCTGTATGAACATCCCAATATGGACTGTGGCATCTGGCACTGTGAAGTGGGCTGCTGGAACATTCAGTTTGCCGACAACAAACAGGAATTCTTTCAAGTGATTGAAGGTGTGGTTCGTATCCACAACCAAGCGACTGGAACTTATATTGAAGTGAGCGCCGGAAATGCCGGGATTATTCCGCCAGGCTTTGCGGGAAGCTTCGAAGTGGTTGAAGCCGTGAAAAAATACTACGTGATTGTCGAAGCCTGATTTTTACAGCATAGACATCCACCTAAAATTTCCAAAAAAACTCCCGAAGCTTAAAGGAGTTTTTTTATTCATCGATTTAATTTTTCCAGATTAAGCCTTAACTGCCTGCTTGGTGACCTGAATGCAGTTTCGGCCATTGTTTTTTGCCGCATAAAGCGCTGCATCTGCCGCATCCAAGAAACGCTGATAGTCAGGATGGCCATCATACAGTGCACAGCCAATACTGACGGTAAAATTAAAACTGATGCCCATGCTGGTACGAATGGTGGTTTCCTGAATCCGGCTACGGACCTTTTCTGCAATCTCTTGTGCCCGAACCAGATCACTGTCCACCAGCAGCAATAAAAACTCCTCTCCACCCACGCGGAAGGCATAATCACTGCCCTTAATGGAATCGAGCAGCACTTCACCAATAAACTTTAAAGCCGAATCACCGGCTGCATGGCCGAATTTGTCATTAATCCGCTTAAAGTAATCGGCATCTATGGCCAGCAAAGACAGAGGCGTATTATTTTTACGGGAAAAATTAATCTCCCGCGAAACAATGGTATGCAAATAGCGCCGATTGAGCAGTTGAGTGAGGGAATCACTGCCTGAGTCGATATAGTCAGCCACCTGAAACAGCTGATCGACCAGATGCTGAATCTCCCTGTTGTTTTCACGAATATGCTGGATGAGCTGAATGGCCTGCTCTCTTTCAGCTGCATTCAAAACTTGCTGGCTCAGCAGATCAATCTGGTGAATACGGTCAATAATGACCGAAACCTGCTCAGACCCGGTAAAGGCATAAGCGGCTTTATGGATAAACCATAAACCAAATTCAGATTTGGACAGCAAGGGATGCGTAAATTTCGGCTCATTCGAAAATACCTTAAACATCAGCTCATTTTCCCAGTCCAATAACGAACTGCGCTGCCTGTCCTTTTGCGAGGCTACATCCTGCATGGCTGAAAATAAACGATAGGTATGTTTTATATCATTATTTTTTTCCAGATTGACTTCATAGGAGCGGCACATAATTTCCGAAGCAAAACCCAGTATCTGTACAATATACGCTGCAATCAGCAGACTGTTTTCTTGTACCTGCTCGGTCTGAAGCAAAAAGACTTTCTTTTCAATTTCACCGATACCCCGCATAATCAGCCAGGATGGAATGCCGATACGCGCATGGACTTTACCGACCATCAGCTGCTTTTCGACAATCTCGATAAAGTTCTGCTGTAGCGGTACATTAAAGCAATCGATTAACCATTGATTCAGCGTGGTTTTTAAACGGTTTTGCACCATATCATCAGATAAGAAATAGGAGGCTTCCTTTTCCTGCATGATATTTTTATAAAACTCATAGACCAGTGTCTGGGAATGCGCCTGAATAAATTGAAAGGTGTCATTTAAATCAGTTGTTGAAAAGCCCTGACAAACCGACTTCCATTGTGCAGCAAGCGTGGCAATGCTTTCAGTATTCATACTATTGATTCCAGCACCTTGAGAATATGAGGGAGATTTTTAGGTGAATAATATAACAAATTTTTACAAAATAACGTTGTGAACTATTCGATGTTTTTCATAAATAGTGAGAAAAAATAAATTTCTTATAAGCTACTAAAAAAACCGTACATATCCCAGACTGGTTTTCATCCAGTCCTTATGGTCTTGTTGTTGGTATTGCCAACTGAAACGAATCGCATTTTGATGATTCAGGACATATTGCAGGTGGCTATCCAGTTTAAGCTGCCATTGCTTCGAATCTTGCCAATAAGGTAATTCAACTTGTATTAAGCTATTGATTTTATCTGACCAGATATTCTGGCAGCCTATGGTAGGTCCCATCCCGACATGCCAGCCCTGCTCTAACGCCTTGCCAGCCTGTATATGGTTTTGCAGCTGCATATAGCACACATGCTCACGCTCCGGGTCTGCATAGCTATAGCCCATCTGAACCTGTAAATGGGCAAGGCCATGCTGCTCATGCTCACTGAATCGGCCATTTTGATCCAGCGATTCCTGCTTCCAGCCCAGGTTAAAACCCCAGCTGAGTGGCGTTTTAAATGGCGTTATCGGGTTATAGGAATTCACATTCAAAAAATCAAAGTGCTCCAGTTTCAACTTATCATCACGATACTGGATTGAGCCCTGCCAAAAAAGCAACTGTGTTCCGGTCCTAAAGCCCCCTTGCGGATCAATCAGGTCATGATAAGCCTGACGATGTCCCAGCTCGACGAACTTCTTACCCTGCACCTCACCCAGATTGACCGAAAAATGACGGGCATCATGCGCTTGAGTGGGGTCTACTTTAGGGCGTTGCGGTTGCTGGCGCTGTTTTTCCAGATCTATTTCACTACGCATACTCAATAGCTGGCGCAAGCGTGGCTGGGCAAAACCTGGTTCAACTTTACGTCCAATCAATTGCAGATATAAATCGTCATAGGCCATTTCTAAAATCTTGGCTTTATCGAAGTCGTTATAAGATTCTATGTGCTTAGACATCTCTACTGTTGCAGTAAAAGCGACTTGATGCGCCACTTGAGCCAGCTTTTTACCATGCTGTCTGGCTTGCGCTAAGAGCTGGGTTTCCAAAGCGGGCCGGTAAACTGTCTCTTTCACCAAACCTTGCCGCTCTATGGCCTTAATGGTTTCCACCGGAATGGCTGCAACTTTAAACTGTTGTTTTAAATTCAGCTGTGGACGAACCAGGTCAATTAAACCCAATAAGCGATAGGCACAGTTATCACCCACAAAGTAATAAGGGAAACTGACATGTTTCATTTCCCAGATATGCTGCACTAAAAACCGGGTTTCATCGGGGGTCAAGCTGAGTTCATATTCCCACAAATCACGGCTTTCCAGATCGCCATATTCTTTTACCTTGCGGTAATAAGGCATTAAGGAATATTCACCCCGATACTGCCCGGTCAGGCCATTCCATGCAAAAGCCCAGCCTTCGCCATTGGTGACTGTTGCCGCATAATTCACGGCATAGGACACTAAATTGAGCTGTTTTTGATCTTTAGGGTCCAGACGCAACAAGGTATGTCCAAACATGGAACTGGGATTGCCCATAAAGTCGGTGGCATAGATGAGGGTGGCTTTATAGGGCTTGATCTGTCCAATCCAGCCGTCCAGTTCCGGACAAGTGACTTCTGGTAATTGTTGTGCTGAAAGATTGAGTTGCTGCATTAACCACTGACTGCGTGCTGGAAAACGGCAACGTACTGATTGATTCGGCGCTGCGGGTTGAAACAAGGCCTGGATATTGGCATGTAATTCCTGCTTTAAATCTGCCTTCCCGCCGTTTGATAAAAAATAACCTGCATAGCTGACTTCACTTTGTCCTTTTTTATCGGCATACATCAGTCTTTGCCAAGTGATGTCCTGGTCTAGTTGTTGTTGATCTGCACGTTCTATGTAGGGCTGAGCGATATAAGCCTGAGCAGTTTGAACAGTCGTTGCTGAATAGGCAATGGTGGAAGAGGTTAAAGCAAAAACGAACGCAAGTGATTTCATGCAAATTGAGTATTTATCTTTTATTCAAGAAGAAAGGTAAAATAAGAAAAACCCCGTCAGACTGACAGGGTTTTGGGACATTCAATTATACGTAGGCTTTCAGCACTTCATCTTTAGCCATCACTGCTTGCAAAGAAGCAAGTACCTGAAGTGAATCGTGATTTTCTGCAGAATAAATTTGAGCAAAATTCTGTTTAGAAACCGCAAAGAAACGGGCTTTGTCTTGCGCTTTAATGTTTAAAAGTTCAGCCAGTACATTTAGGCTTTCCCCCTCACCCACAGCCATGTCACGTGCCAAAGATTCAGCATTTTCATTGGTAAAAGTCACCGCTTGAGCCGTCACCGTACCTGTACCGCTACACCCCAGCGTACCAAAAGTAATACCGAATAATTGGTTGGCAAAAAGGCCATTGGTCGTTGCAGCAAGAATTTTAGGCACCTTACCGGATTGACCTGCCCAGACTTGAGAACCGATACCACAACCTGCATCTCGATCTGCAAATGCCGCGGTAGAACCAAGTGCAACCACTGCAGCTAAAGCTAATTTTTTCAACATGGTTATTCTCCAAATTTATTATTCAAGCGTTCTAATTCTTCACAGTTGTGTAAATTTTATTACACCTCTGTAAGATAGCTGCAACTTTCTGATAACGCAAAGCAATTTCTACTAAAGTTATTCTTTAACATACAAGTTTTTGAAATTATTTAGTTTTTAAAGTCCAGACCCCATCTTTGCTGCGATTACCCAGTATTTTTAGCACCAAAACCAGACTCAAAAGCAGCAGTAAATACCACGACCCCATCTTGCCCCAACCAACCATATGCCAAGTTTCGACCTGACTGGGATAGAGCCAGATTTTATTAAAGGTACTGATATTTTCCGCAATCCAGATAATAAACGCCAATACAATCAGTACGGCTAACATCGGTAGCTGAATCTGATGTTGCTGTAACTGGAAGCGAATTTTGGTTTTCCAGAAAATGATCACACTCCAGGCGAAAAGCAACAGGCGGATATCGGGAACAAAAAACTTGCTCATGAAGTTGATATAGGACAGCACCGCCAAAGCCAGCAGGTTGCTAAAACCCGGCAATTTTTCAAATGACACCTGATACAACCTGAGTGAACGAGCAAAAAAACTTCCTACTGCCGAATACATAAAGCCTGCAAATAAAGGAACCGTCAGTATTTTAAACACCGCCGGCTGTGGATATTGCCAGGATGCGATTTGCGGATGGGTCAGAAAAATTTCCATGCCCATGGCCAAAATATGGAACAAGGCAATAACCTTGGCTTCGGCCCAGGATTCCAGTTTTAAATACAGCAAACAGGCCTGAATGATTAAGGCATAGAACAATAAGTAATCATACCGGAAAAAGCCGTAAAACTCCTGGCTCCCCATAGATGCACTAAGTGCAAAAGCAATCAGCAGCAATATCCCAAATAAGGCAGCCGAAGCTGCCTTAAATGAGAACTCAAAACATGATTTAAAAAAACTGATCAAGGTTGAATCCTAAAAACTGAGTGAACTCACATCTATTTATAAATATTTGGCGCTATATTCATGCACCGTATCAATAAACACTTTAGGATTCGCAGGATCAACCCACTGGGTAATACCATGGCCCAGGTTGGCCACATAACCGGTTTTCTCGCCATGCGCATAAGCATCATCCAGCATGGCTTTGGTGGCTTTTTCAATCGATGCTGGCGTGCCATATAAGGTGGCCGGATCGAGGTTACCCTGTAATGCAGCACGACCATTCACGGTTTGGCGGGCGACATTCAAAGGCGTGGTCCAGTCCAGTCCAAACGCGTCTGCACCAGTGGCCACCATAGGCTCAAGCCACTGGCCGCCGCCTTTGGTGAATAAAATAACCGGAACTTTACGCCCGTCTTTTTCACGGTTTAAACCGGCAACAATTTTTTGCATGTAATTCAGTGAAAATTCGATATATTCACGATGTGCCAGCGCACCACCCCAGCTGTCAAAAATCTGTACCGCCTGCGCCCCGGCATCAATTTGCGCATTTAAATAATCAATCACGGCAATCGCCAAGCGGTCCAGCAAAGCGTGCAACACTTCCGGCTGGGCATACATCATCTGTTTGGTGTAACGGAAATCCTTGCTGGAACCGCCTTCCACCATATATGTAGCCAGTGTCCACGGACTCCCTGAAAAACCAATCAACGGCACTTGTCCACCCAATGCCGAACGAATGGTGCTTACAGCATTCATCACATAATCAAGGTCGGATTTGGCATTGAAATTGGGCAAACTGGCAACATCTTGCTCTGTGCGGATGGTTTTATGGAACTTTGGACCTTCCCCGGCTTCAAAATAAAGTCCCAGCCCCAAAGCATCGGGTACGGTTAAAATGTCTGAAAACAGAATGGCAGCGTCCAAATCATAACGACGCAAAGGTTGTAAGGTCACTTCACAGGCAAAATCGTTGTTTTTGCACAGGGAAAGGAAATCGCCTGCTTTGGCACGTGTTTCACGATATTCAGGCAAATAACGTCCTGCTTGACGCATCATCCAAACTGGTGTGGTATCTACCGGCTCACGCAATAAGGCCCGCAGAAAACGATCGTTTTTTAGCGTCGTCATTTACTTTCCCATCTCATTTTTAATCTTCGAACCATCATAACAAAAAGGTCGAAAATTTAGTAACTTCTCTTGCAGCTAAAAATCGATCACGTTAAATGTAAAATAATTTTTACACAAAACAAATACTGCATCTCCTCATTTTTTCTGCAATACTTGCGTAGTTTTGTCACATAGTTAATGAATAATTCTTAAGGTTGAATTACATGTACGTTCGCACATTACTCGCCATGAGTTTAAGTTGCATTTTTGCAGGTACAGCATTTGCCGCATCTACTGCTGAACAACCATTAAATCCTAAAAAGATGACCAATATTGCAGTTCAAGATCCGATTGATCCACTTGCAACCGATGCAGCATCTGGTGCGGCCAGCACTGCGAATACGCAGATTACACCACAAGAACAAAATGACCTGAACAAGGCTTCAGAAACCCTGCAAGATCTTCAAAATACGGAAGATGAGAATGCTGCGATTGGCGCTGCACCGACAACAAAAACACTGAGCACGCCAACCGGTACCACTTCTGCTGCTGCGAAAGCGTCCTGGACCTTGCAAGGTTTAAATAACGCTGAATGGTATGACAATATTGGCAAGGGTCAATTTCCTGTTTATGCACGTGCACATGTGATGCTGAACAATGCCCATGCTTCTCCGGGTGCGATTGATGGTGCAAGCGGTAAAAATACCCTTAAAGCGATTGCTTCCTTCCAGCAAATCAATGGCATTAAACCAACCGGTATTTTAACTCAGGAAACCTGGAATGCTTTGATTGCTCGCCAAGGTTCCAAACCTGCATTTATTGAATATACGATTACCGATGCAGACCTGAAAGGTCCTTATGCACAAACCATTCCGCACGATTATGCCTTGCAAGCCAAAATGAAAGGTCTGTATTACACACGCGTAACGGAAATGCTGGGTGAAAAATTCCATATGGATGAAGACTTTTTGAAAAAGTTGAATCCTAAAGCCACTTTCAAAAAGGCTGGTGAAAAAATCATTGTGGCCAATATCCGCAATGAAGTTCCGGAAGATATTCATCTAATCGTTGCGCATAAAGGTGCAAAACAACTGTACTTGTTTAATAGCCGCAACCAGATGATTGGATCATTCCCTGCCACGATTGGTAGTTCAGATACCCCATCTCCTACAGGTACCTATAAAATTACCGGTGTAGCGCCAAATCCATGGTACAGCTATTCACCAAGTAACTTTATTCAAGGTAAAAATACTAAACCACTTTCTTTACCGCCTGGTCCGAATGGCCCTGTAGGAAATATCTGGATTGGTTTAAGCAAAAAATCCTTTGGTATTCACGGTACGCCAAACCCGTCAGCCATTTCCAAAACCGCATCGCATGGTTGTATCCGCTTGACCAACTGGGATGCCAATGACTTGGGCAAGAAAGTCAAATCAGGTGTAACGGTTAAATTCCTGGAATAATTCCTGTACGCTGCATCAAGAAAAGCCTGCATCCGTTGCAGGCTTTTTTATAACCTGCTGCCTGAACAGTAAAGCCATCTTCAACAAGCATCGTTTCAAAAATAGAATGATTTGTTGCCATTTTATAATTTCTATGTCATTTTCAAACCATTAAAATAAGCCCATGTTTAAAAATAATGATAGGAGCATCATGATGAATGCTTTTTTACATCCAAGTGACAACCGTGGTCATGTCAAAATGGGCTGGCTTGAATCTAAACACAGCTTCTCGTTTGGCAGCTGGTACAACCCAAAACTCATGGGTGTGAGTGCCCTGCGCGTGATTAATGATGACCTGATTGCAGCGCATAACGGTTTTGGTACCCATCCTCATGACAATATGGAAATTTTGACCTGTGTGCTTAAGGGAACGATTTCTCATAAAGACAGCATGGGAAATGAAGGTGGAATTTCTGCCGGTGAATGGCAGCTGATGAGCGCCGGAACAGGTGTTCAGCACAGTGAAATTAACCAGGGTGATGAGCCTGTTCATTTATTGCAGATCTGGATTATTCCAAATGAACGCAATGCAGAACCAAGCTATCAACAAATCAAATGTGATCCGCGTGAACAGCCGAATCAATGGCATTTGATTGTTGGCCCCAACGAAAATGCACCGATGCATATTCGTCAGCAAGCCGAAGTAAAAACTGCGGTGATTCAGCAAGGTCAAAGTTTGCCTATTGAAGCGACTCAACATATCAATTATGTGCATGTGATTTCAGGTGCAGTCAAAATTGCAGAGCATACTGTAGAAGCTGGGGGTGCTATTGCCTTTATAGAGGCAAGTCAGATTGAAGCGTTGCAAGATGCACAAGTCATCTGGTTTGATTTGCCTGAATTGCAAGGTTAAAGCTATCGATCAATCCCGGTCCGAGATGATTATTGCTAAATAGTCATCTCGATATATTTAAATAAAATCAATAATTTATTCAATTTAAACCAGTGATTACACCCTCTCACCCTCAACTATAGAAAAATACAAATCCAACCAATCAGCAGCACTTTTTTACCCAAAACAACTGCTTTTTAGGCGAATATCAAGCTTATCTTTTTTATGCAATCAGCCGATAAAAAATTATTTTAATCAGTCAGGACTCGTCTGGCCATCCCATTTCAAAAGCTTAAACAGGATCAAAAAACCTTGAAATTGGTTTTTAATAATCAGAAGAGAAAATCCATATGAACCAGATTTTGAATGTCGATACAGCTCAACAACAGGCTTTGCTTTTTTTATTAGATTTTTTAAAACAGCGAGACTACCAGTTTACCACCACTACCCCACTTTCCCATCAACGTATTCTGAGCCGGAAAAGACAAGAAAAAAACACTGCAATTACGCTTCGGGACATATTCGGCTGGAATTTGGCATTTACCGAAACTGATCTCGAGCCGGCGCTTTTCGAAATTCTGAAAGACAATCAGCTTATCCATTTTCAGGATCATCAATGGCGGAGTGATGTACGTGTCGCTTCACTCAGTCAGGAATTATTCATTCATTCCAGTTTCCCGACCGTTCAGCAGGATTCGGTATTTTTTGGTCCCGACACTTACCGCTTTGAGTATCATCTCAAACAATATTTGGCAGCTCGCCCCCATTCATTTAAACGGGCTGTGGAATTGTGCTGTGGTACTTCGGCCGCTGCCATTAGCATGGCCAAACATTATCCAGACTTTAGTGAAATAATCGTCTCGGATCTTAATCCGAAAGCGTTGTTATATAGTCAAATCAATGCCGGCTTTGCAGGTTTAGGCAATATTTATCCGGTTTACAGTAATTTATTTACCCGTTTGGATGGGCAGTTTGACCTTATTTTTGCCAATCCGCCTTATTTGATGGATGCAGATCAGCGCCAATATCGGCATGGTGGAAATCAACTGGATGGTAATGAACTCGCTTTTAATATTGTAAAACAAGGCATTCAGCGACTAAATTCTCAAGGATATTTATTTTTATATACTGGTGTGGCTATCCGTCCAGACGGTAATCCTTTTTTAGAACAGCTTGAAAAATTGATAGTGCCTCAACCGAATTTCCATTGGTCTTATGAGGAAATTGATCCCGATGTTTTTGGGGAAGAATTGGAGCAACCAGCGTATCAACATATAGAAAGAATTGCTTTGGCTTTGGTGAAATTAAAAAATACAGTTGAGCTTAAATAGGAAATTACTTTTCGAATATAGGAACAATTAACAGATATAAATGAGTCAAGCTAGCTGTGAGAATCATTAACCATCTTGAAATAACTTCATTGTTAGTGCTCAACGGCTTTGTTGCACAAACCTACCGATAAGGTCTTATTCCACAATATAATTCTGAAATGAATAAGCCAGCACCTAAAATTTATCGTACAATGAATTGGCCCTCTTATAAACGTGCTTTAGTAAATAGAGGAAATATCTCAATTTGGTTTGATCCTAGTACTCAGTGGTATGAACACCCACAGGGTAAACAAGGTCGAAATCAAACTTATTCCGATGCAGCTATTCAATGTTGTCTCATGATCAAATCACTATTTCGACTCTCTTTACGCATGGTCACAGGATTTGTTCAGAGCCTTATTAAACTCTGTGGTTTCGATTGGACCGCACCAGATTATTCCACCCTCTGTAGAAGACAAAAGCATATTAATATTGCGATTAGCTATCAGAAAAGCAGTGATGGACTGCATCTACTCATCGATTCCACTGGCCTGAAATTTTTAGGTGAAGGTGAATGGAAACGTAAGAAACATCAGCCTGAATATCGTCGTCAATGGCGTAAGCTTCACATAGGTATTGATGCTAAAACCCTGCAAATACGGGCGGTTCAGCTCACTACAAATAATGTCAGTGATTCACAGGTACTTGATGATTTAATTAATCAAATTCTACGAGAGGAGAAGATTGATTCTGTTTATGCAGATGGAGCTTATGACACAAAATACTGCCGACAAATAATTGTAGGTCGACAAGCACATGCAGTGATTCCACCCAGAAAAAATGCAAAGCCTTGGAAAGATAAAAAGTTTCATTCACTTGAGAGAAATGAATTGCTTCGAACAATTAAGCGTTTAGGTAGGACAATATGGAAAAACTGGTCGGGGTATCATCGTCGAAGTTTGGTTGAGACTAAAATGCACTGTATTAAATTATTAGGAGATAAATTATCAGCAAAGCATTTTTCAAGTCAGGTAAATGAGATACATGCGAGAATTGCAGTTCTGAATAAATTTACGGAATTAGGCCGACCCCACACCCACGTTGTAACTTAAATTTGAATAGAATAGGCGGCTAGGTTTAATTTTTAAATCTTTGTGCAACAAAGCCCTTTAATTCCAATTTCATAGTTTTTTCCTAAAACTGGACTTAGAAGCTTATCATTTATATCTTTTGCACTTTGTGGTTTAAAAATATCTGATCAGTAACGATTTTACGCTAAACAAGGTTGTTACAATATTCACTTTATCAATTAATTTTCACGTTTATATTTCAATGTATAGGCTATACATTATTCAATTATATCTTTTAATGATCAATAGAAAGCCTAGTTTCAAACACATTCTTCCAGACACAAACAAATATGATCAAAATAGAGTTATTATTCTATAAAATAATAAAATCAATTACTTAAATCATATTTTATTTTAATAAAAATACAAATGTGTATTAAAAATAACCATTACTTACATTTTTTTGATTACAAAATATAATGAGTAAATTGCTTCCCATTTCATACATTTTTCATATATAAAAAGACATACTATTTTTAAGGTTTTTCTAAACCAATTTTTTTACTTCATAATTTTTAACATCATAATTAAAGGTGAACCATGCAAAATAAGAAGCGCACCCCATTAGACGCGCAACAGTCCCATCTTTGGATTATTGGTGGTGGTATCGCAGGTATGGCTGCTGCTGCATTTGCAATCCGTGATGCCAAAGTCCCTGCCAAAAATATCCATATTTTAGAAGAACTCGATATTTCAGGTGGTTCGATGGATGGTGGACATACACCGCATGCCGCGCAAGCTTGGGTAACACGTGGTGGGCGAATGCTGACCGATGAAACTTATTTGTGCCTATGGGACTTATTTTCCAGTATTCCATCTTTGGAAAATCCAGACATTTCGGTGCGTGAAGAATGTCGTGAGTTTAATGAAAAAGTGAAAACCCACGCCAATGCACGGTTGATTGATGCCGAACATGTCATTGCGGATGCAGCAAAGCTTGGTCTGAATACGCTACATCGTGCACAGATGCTGCGCCTATTAGCTTCAAAAGAAGAAAAAATTGGCAGTCGCCGCATTGATGAGTTTTTTGATGAAACCTTTTTTGAAACCAATTTCTGGCGCATGTGGCGCACGACTTTCGCTTTTCAAAAATGGCACAGTGCAGCAGAGTTAAGACGCTATTTCTTGCGTTTTATTCAAGAATTGCCACGCATTCATACCTTAGCGGGTGTGAAACGTACCAAGTACAACCAATATGACTCGATGATTCTGCCCCTACAGCGTTGGTTAGTCGCACAAGGCGTCGATGTGCGTTTTGGACACTATGTCACAGATGCAGACTTCATTACCAATGCTGAAACTCAAGAACGCTACGCTTCACGCCTATATGTACAATTGCCTGAAGGCTCAGAGCAAATTAATCTGAAAG
Organism: Acinetobacter sp. ANC 4216; assembly: GCF_004331195.1. Taxonomy (NCBI): domain Bacteria; kingdom Pseudomonadati; phylum Pseudomonadota; class Gammaproteobacteria; order Moraxellales; family Moraxellaceae; genus Acinetobacter; species Acinetobacter sp. ANC 4216. The sequence continues at coordinate 100,399 of NZ_SJOC01000004.1, forward strand.
CCAATGATTTAGCTATTTTCACTTTAGGCTCTATTACAGCAGACTCACGTTATGGCGGTAATCATGACGTGCCTGCCCTTATTCGTCATCGAGAAGATCATGGCTGGACGCTTTGGGAAACGCTGGCACAAAAAGCCCCAGACTTTGGCCGTCCAATGACTTTTTATGGCAATGTCGATGAACATAAGTGGGAGTCTTTCACTCTGACCATGAAAGATGACGTGCTACTTAAACGTATTATTGACTATACAGGCAATGAACCAGGCACAGGCGCACTCATGACTTGGTATGAGTCGGGTTGGCATTTATCCATCGTGGTTCCTGCACAGCCACACTTTGCCGACTTACCTGAAGGTTTATATACCTTATGGGGCTACGGTTTCCAAATTGACCATATAGGCGATTACATCAAAAAACCAATGTCCGAAGCCACGGGGCAAGAAATCCTAACAGAACTGATTAAACAGCTCGGTTTTGACGACATTTTAGATCATGTTTTGGCAACGACTGATGTTACTACCGCCATGATGCCATACGCCTCTGCCCTATTCGCCTGCCGTAAACCGGGGGACCGTCCACAGGTAATTCCACAAGGCTCACAAAACTTTGCTTTCCTTGGACAGTTTGTGGAAATTGAAGATGACGTGGTCTTTACTGTGGAATATTCAGTTCGTGGGGCGATGCTTGCCATTTATGAATTTTTTGGGGTGGAACGTGAAATCCCTGAAATTTACAACGGTCTACTTGATCCTAAAGTTGGTTTGAAAGCTTTGGAAACAGTATTCCACTAAGTTTTTAATATAAACTGAAGGGACAGCTTTTTGCTACTATTACATCGTTTAATTTAAAATCATCGAGTGTGACAGAGATGCCATATGTTATCCATCATAACAGGGATGTTTTGTATGGATAACAAAGGCTTTTGCTTACTTTTAGCCTATCAAAAGTAAGGTTATTGTCTACGTAAACATCTTTTATACTTTATTAAAAAGTTGAGGCGGTGTACGTACCTAATTTTAAATCACATAAACAGGAAAATTATATAAAACTTTATACGTCATTAGTAGACGTCTTTCATAAATCATTTTTCACTCAACTCCAAGTTATAGATTCCAGTAATTAAACTGAATCTCAAACCCAGTCTTTTACCTCTATTTCGGTAACGTCCAGCAAGGATTTTAAAGGTCTTCAGGCGACCAAATACATGCTCGATCCCGATTCTTCTTTTGTTGATTTCCTGATTATAGATTTTGAGTTCAGGATCCAGTTTACAGCGTCTTTTGGCTTTTAACGGCAACAGGCTATTAGGATACACAGCATAAATTCCCTGGTAGCCTTTATCTGCAAGGATAAAAGCTCCTGAAGGAATCTGCTTTAAATTACGTTTGAATAGCTCAAAATCATGCACCGTACCGCGATCAGTGCATAAACTCAGAATTTGCTGAGTTTTATAATGGATGATGGCATGTACTGTACTTTAAAGGTATGCGTCTTTTTCTTGCCACTATAGCTTTTCTTCTGTTTTTTTAGGCCTTTGAATTGGAATTTCTGTGGCATCCACGATCACCACATTCCAGTCTATGCCTTCGCCTTCGGGCAAATTCTTCGGTAAATTAAACAGCTTGGACTGAATCAGGCAATCTTCAACATGACGTACAATTCTTGAGGCTGTGGGCTCTGAAATACCGTAACTTGTAGCAATGTGAAATAAGGTTCGGTATTCCCGCCAATAGCTCAGACAGAGCAGAACCTGATCCTCCACACTTAACTTGGGTGGTCTGCCTTTAGCTGGAACATGCTTCTGCAATTGCTCAACCATTAAATAAAAGGTTGACCATGAGATGCCCGTATATCGCTTAAACTGTTTTTCAGAAAGCTTCTTTGAATCAATGTATTTCATCCGCAGATTATGCACGAATGCTAAGAAAATTAGAGTACAAATATCAATCAAAAAGGTGCTCGTTTTTTGATTTATGAAAGAGATCTATTTACCTATTATCCAAACCTGTCTGAATTATTCTTATTTTGATTATTCCAATCCAAAATTTTATGTGGGTTATAATGTGGGACAAAAGCACAGGTAAGAAAAAAGCCCTTGCAAATACAAGGGCTTAATTCGAAATTTGGCGGAAGCGGTGAGATTCGAACTCACGGAGGACTCGCACCCTCGTCGGTTTTCAAGACCGGTGCATTAAACCGCTCTGCCACGCTTCCATGTTCGCCATAATACGGATGTTTTTAAAAGCTGACAAGTAAAAATTACAACTAAACCATTCAAATGAATATTGTTTCACCAAATCAACTTAAAACATCATAATTTGGCTGCCAATTCAGCACCCTCGCGAATTGCACGCTTGGCATCAAGCTCTGCTGCCAGTTTGGCACCGCCAATAATATGGTAATTCGCCAAGGTATGTTCACCGTCATTCGGCATAATCTCCTTCACTGACTCCTGCCCTGCACACACCACTACGGTATCCACACGTAACAGCTGGTCATAGCCATTGGTTTTAATCCATAAGCCCTCATCTGTAATGGATTGATATTGCACTCCGCGCAGCATTTTTACTGCATGCTTTTTCAATTGTGCACGATGTACCCAACCTGTGGTCTTGCCTAATCCAATCCCCAGCGGTGTCGTTTTGCGTTGCAAGAGATAAATTTCACGTACCGGATGAGCCACTTCAGCAGCTTGCAGGCCACCTTCAGAAATATAATTCGGATTAGGGTCAATGCCCCACTCCCGCTGCCAGTCCGCCAAGGGTTGCGGCTGTGGCTGATGTTCAGGCTTTAATAAAAACTCGGACACATCAAAACCAATACCACCGGCACCAATCACCGCCACCCGATTGCCAACAGCAGCTCCACGTAATACTTCTGCATAAGACAACACTTGCGGTGCCTGACTGCCTGCTATTTTTAATGCACGAGGGATTACTCCCGTTGCCACCACAACTTCATCAAAACCCTCACGTTCCAGTTGTTCACGGTTGACTCTGGTATTTAAGCGCAGTTCTACACCAGTTCTTTCAATCTGAACTTTAAAATAACGGATGGTTTCATGAAACTCTTCTTTACCCGGTACCACTTTGGCCAGATTGAATTGCCCGCCCACTTCATGGCTTGCTTCAAATAATGTGACTTTATGACCACGACTGGCAGCCACTGTTGCAGCCGACATGCCTGCCACACCACCACCGACAACGGCGATTTTTTTCGGTGCTTTGGTTTTTACATACACCAGTTCTGTTTCATAAGCCGCGCGTGGATTGACCAGACAGGTTGCACGCTTATTTTTAAAGGTGTGGTCCAGGCAAGCCTGATTACAGGCAATACAGGTATTGATTTCATCTACCCGATTGGTGGCAGTTTTGCTGACCCAGAAGGCATCTGCCAACAATGGTCGTGCCATCTGCACCATATCTGCTTTTCCAGCCGCCAAAATTTCTTCGGCCGTTTCAGGCATGTTAATCCGGTTGGAGGCAATCACAGGAATAGCCACATGCTTTTTCACTTCGGCCGTATAGTCAGCAAACGCTGCACGTGGCACTGAAGTGACAATGGTCGGAATACGGGCTTCATGCCAGCCAATTCCGGTATTCAGCAAGGTAACTCCGGCTTTTTCCAAAGCCTGTGCCACCGTAATCACTTCCTGCATGGTGTTGCCATCATGTACTAAATCGAGCATGGACAAACGGAAACAGATAATAAATTTTTCACCGACTTTTTCACGAATAGCTTTAACAATCTCTATGGCAAAACGCATGCGGTTTTCAATGTCGCCACCCCAGCGGTCGGTACGCTGATTGACATGACGGCTTAAAAACTGATTCAGCAAATAGCCTTCAGAACCCATAACTTCCACGCCATCATAGCCGGCTTTTTTGGCAATGCTAGCCGTGTGTGCATAATCTTCGATGGTCTCTAAAATCTGCTTTTCACTCATTTGACGCGGTTTAAATGGTGAAATTGGAGATTTAATCGGGCTGGCAGAAACCACAAAAGGCTGATAGCCATAACGGCCCGAATGCAAAATCTGCATCAAGATTTTTGCACCATGCTTATGTACGGCATGCGTCACCAAACGATGTGGCGCCACATCCGCCAAATTATTCATGGTACCGCCCGCCGGAAGCAACCAACCCTGACGGTTCGGTGAAATTCCCCCGGTAATAATCAGCCCTACGCCACCTTTTGCCCGTTCGCCAAAATATGCGGCCAATTTAGGATAATTATAAAAACGGTCTTCCAGACCGGTATGCATGGAACCCATCACGACACGGTTTTTAATAGTCGTAAAGCCCAAATGCAGCGGTTTTAATATATTTGCATAGCGAGTTGTCATGATGGATCCTTTATATATTGGCTTTGCAACTTGTTGCATATTACTTTACCTATTTTTATTCTTTTGTTTATGACTTGTTTTACACATTGTCTGACGAAACAGTCAATTTTTCATAAAAAAAGCGCAGTCTAAGCACTGCGCCTGAGATAGAACCCGTTATTTTTTATTATAATTCAGTTTTTTAATTTGTTTCTTGATTCCAGTATTTCAATTTTGAAGTATGACCAATTCCCACATTAAAGCTATTGGTCGGGTCCAGTTTTTGATAATGCTTTTTGAGCGCAGGCTTGGCCACATATAAATGCCCGACATTATGTTCTGCGGGATATTCAGCCCCACGTGCATCCAGTAAACTCCACATCTGATGTTCTATTGCCAAAGGATCTACGCCTTTTTTCACAATATAGTCCTGATGGAACACATGACATAAAAAATGACCGTAATACAGTTTATGAATAATCAGCTCATCCATTTCTTTCGGCAAAGTTTCCACCCATTCCCGGTCATTACGGCGTAAGGCAATGTCCAGCGCGACAATATCTTCCACTTCTGAACGATGGGTGTCGCGATAACGAATGGCAGCTCCGGCTACGGCAAAACGGTGTAGAAAGGCTTTGCGTCCTTCTTCTTCGGTACACAGAAAATAATTTCCAGTGGTATTAGCTGAAAAATAGTGCTGTAAAAATTGCTGCACCTGTTCTACATCCTGATTTTCGATGCGCAGCACCAGATGATGCTCATACAAATCCCGGAACTCATTCATGCGTTTCGGTAAATGCGACGGTAAAAATTTGCTCAACATTTGCAGGACTTTATCAGACAGCCCTTTCATGCCGACTTTTTCCAGGTAGCCATCGAGCTTATCTTTCATGGCAAAAGCCGCCGGCACTTTGGCAGTCCCGAATTTTTCAATGAACATGAAAGTGTCTTTGCCATATTCCGCGCCAATATCGTAAGCCACCCGGTGAATATATTCGCCTGCAATTGGCAAACGCGGCAAATCGGTAAGTAGAAAACGGCGAATAGCAGTTAAATCTTGCTGGGTATTGGTGCCGACATAAAACACCTGACTGGGAATTTTTTCAAAGGTATCCAAACGTACCGCAAACACGCAGACTTTTCCTGCCGAACCGGACGCTTCATACAAGCGCGATGGATCGGCATTAAAACGCGCCGGCGTGTTCTCATCGACCTGAGTCACGTCATGCGCATAGCGATGATCCGAAGCACAGCAGTGCTGATCATTTTCAATATCAGTCAATTGATATTGCTGATTTTCCAGATTAGATAGAATTTCTTCTGGCGTTGAACCGAGCTGGATGCCCAGATGATTGACCAATTGCAGTTGCCCCGATTCATTTACTCGGGCATACAGGGCCAGTTCCGTATAGGCAGGTCCACGGCGAACCAAAGCCCCACCGGAGTTATTGCAGACTCCACCTAAAACCGATGCACCGATACAGGAGGAACCAATCACCGAATGTGGCTCGCGATTAAACACTGCCAGTTCTTTTTCCAGTTTGTCTAGCGTTGCACCGGGCAAACAAACCACTTGTTTCGCATCATTAATCACTTGAATGCCAACCAAGCGTCGAGTGTTGATCAGAATCACCGGACGGTCATAATCATCGCCAAAAGGGGTTGAACCACCGGTGAGTCCGGTATTGGCTGCCTGCATAATCACAATACAGTCTGCATCCACCGCAGCCTGCAAGACTTGCCACTGTTCCAGCAATGAACCCGGGACGACCACAGCCAGGACTTGACCGGAACCGTAACGGCGACCTTGACGGTATAATCGTGTGTCATTGTCATCTGTTAATACATGTTGCTTGCCGACAATGTGGATGAGTTTTTGAATGGTTTGCTGTGCATCTAAATTGGATGGCATTTGTCATATCCTATTGATGAATTGTCGCGCTTAATCAACACGGTATTCATTACTGCGGAGTCTTTCCAATATTATTTATATTCAGGAATTAACCTTCGGTTCGACCTACTTTTCTTTCGGGAAAAGTAGGCAAAACCATTGTCATCCGCAAAACTCGTCATATTCCGTCAAATCTTTATTTTCATCGCAGAAACATGATGTTAAGTATAAAGTCCTGCCTCAAACAGTTGCGGATGACGTTTACGCGTATCAAATTCAAGCTTTGACTAAATTTAATATTCAAAATTATTATTTAAGCCAACTCTTTCTCCAACTTCACCAAACAATCCGAAGTAATATCGGCAATGGTTTTGGCACCGGTCAGCGTCATTGCCACGCGCATTTCCTTATCAATCAATTCAAGCAGATTGGAAACACCCTCACCACCGGCAGCGCCCAGTGCATAGACAAAGGCACGACCCAACATACAGGTATCGGCACCTAAAGCCAGCATACGCACCACATCCAGACCATTACGGATACCCGAATCGGCTAGAATTTTGATGTCGCCTTTAACTGCATCGGCAATCGGTGGAAGCGCACGCGCGGAAGACAAGACTCCATCCAGCTGACGGCCACCGTGATTCGACACCACAATACCATCTGCACCGAAACGTACTGCATCCTTGGCATCTTCAGGGTCTAAAATACCCTTGATCACCATTGGACCATCCCAGAACTCACGAATCCACTCCAGATCCTTCCATGAAATAGAAGGATCAAAGTTAGAGCCTAACCAGCCAATATAATCCTCAAGACCCGTTGGTTTGCCCAAGTATTTGGAAATATTGCCCAGATCATGCGGACGGCCCATCAAGCCCACATTCCAGGCCCAATGCGGATGGAAACAGGATTGCATATAACGGCGCATTGCCGCATTTGGCCCGCTCATACCCGAGTGGGCATCTCGGTAACGTGCGCCCGGTACAGGCATATCTACTGTAAATACGAGCGTTGAGCAACCTGCCGCTTTGGCACGTTCCAGGGCATTTTTCATAAAGCCGCGGTCACGCAGTACATACAACTGGAACCACATTGGACGCTGAATTGCTGGCGCCACTTCTTCAATCGGACAGACTGACACGGTCGATAGCGTAAAAGGAATACCTTTTTTATCTGCCGCCACTGCCGCCTGAACTTCCCCGCGACGTGCATACATCCCGGTTAAACCGACTGGCGACAATGCCACCGGCATCGACAGGGTTTCATCAAACAGTTTGGTTTCCAGGCTAAGTTGCGACATGTCATTTAAAACACGTTGTCTTAGTGCAATTTTGGATAAATCTTCCACATTACGCTTCAGTGTATATTCCGCGTATGCACCACCATCAATATAGTGAAAAAGAAAAGGCGGCAACCGGCGTTTCGCAGCTTCACGATAATCATTCGCAGAAGAAATAATCATGCTTATATCCTGTTTAATCTACTGGCACGCTGGCGACGAGCTTCTTCTTCATCAATCAAGCGTACCTGTTGTACTACAAACTCAATGTGTCCACAGACTGCACTGCGTGCAGCATCCGGATCACGGCGTTCAATCGCATCCATCACCTGAAAGTGCTGATCGTGCAATTGATCAAAACGGTGCGATTCGCTATAGACTTTCCGGCGGCCCAAAACCACGTTGTATTTCAGCAGGTCAAACAGGCCGCGCATCATCTGTATTAGCACTAAATTATGTGAGGCTTCGGCAATGGCTAAATGGAACTCGGCATCTGCTTTAGACGCCTGATCATCATCCCCAATAGATTGATAATGGGCAATCCGATCGTAACAGCGGCGAATATTTTCCAGGTCTGCTGCTGTTGCACGCTGAGCGGCATACCAGGCCGTTCCGCCCTCCAAGACGCTGCGGGCTTCCTGTACATCAAACCGGTAAGCCGGGTCCTGATCGATCAGATTGCTTAAAGGTTCTACAATTTGATGATTGGTCCATGCACTCGGCAGCAGCTGCAAAAAGGTGCCAGATCCTGCCTTGCTCAGTAACATGCCCGTACTGGCCAGATGCTGAATGGCTTCACGCAGCGATGAACGCGACACCCCGAGCTGTTCACATAATTTACGTTCTGCAGGCAAACGGTCTCCAACCTGCATATTGCTCTGTTCAATCAACATACGGAGCTGCTGTACGGCTTGGTCGGAAACTTTCATCTGCATTTCTCTACTCTTGCATCAATTCCAGTTTATGGAATCATCCATGGGAACACATAGGCTTGTAAGGTAATGATAATACCAATCATCACGGTAAAGGAGATACTGTGTTTCACGGTAAAGCGGAACAAATCAGATTCTTTACCCACCAGACCTACAGCCGCACAGGCAATGGCAATCGATTGAGGTGAAATCATTTTCCCGGTCACCCCGCCACTGGTATTGGCCGCAACCAGCAATACTTCCGGCACGCCAATCTGTTGTGCCGTGGTCGCCTGAAGTGCCGAGAAAAGCGCATTGGCAGATGTGTCCGAACCGGTCAGGAACACGCCTAACCAACCCAGAAATGGCGAGAAGAAGGTAAATGCCTGACCGGTATGTGCCAACGCCAAAGCCAGGGTAGCCGACATGCCTGAATAGTTCGCAATAAAGGCAAAAGCCAGCACCATACCAATGGAATAAATAGGAACTTTCAATTCATTGATGGTTTCGCCAAAAGTGATGACTGCTGCTTTAGGCTTCATTTTCAGGAAAATGATGGTGATGATGGCGGCAATGAAAATGGCTGTGCCTGTAGCAGAAATCCAGTCAAATTTATAAATCGCATCGTAGTCCTTAATTTCAGGGACCACCGGCGGCATCTTCTGGATCAGCTGATGCAAATACGGCACCTTGATCGAAATCACCAGATCATGCAGCGCGCCATCTTTGGCAAATAAATCCTTAAAGGGCTTGATACTCCAGATGGTGACCATTGCGGTTAAAATGGCAAATGGCGACCATGCCTTGGCAATTTGGGCAATGCTATATTTCTGCTGTTTTTGAGCTGCGAGCTGTTGAGCAGCGGATTCATCCACATTTGCGTCCTGGTCTGCAAAACGGAAAATGTGTTTTGGCTGCCAGAATTTAAGCAAAATTGTTAAAGAAACCAGTGAAGCAATTGCAGCGGTAATGTCTGGCAGTTCAGGACCTACAAAGTTAGAGGTGAGATATTGTGCAAGCGCGAACGATCCACCACCCACAATCACCGCTGGCCAGGTTTCTTTCACACCGCGCCAGCCATCCATAATCGCCATAATCCAGAATAGAACAATCGGCACCATAAACGGCAACTGACGTCCTACCATCTGGCTGATTTCCATGGTATCCACCCCGGAAACCTGCCCGGCCACAATAATGGGAATCCCCATTGCGCCGAAGGCAACCGGTGCAGTATTGACAATCAGGCATAAGCCCGCTGCATATAAGGGTTTAAAGCCTAATCCCACCAGCAATGCAGCGGTAATGGCAACCGGAGCACCAAAACCTGCTGCACCTTCAAGGAAAGTACCAAAGGCAAAACCCACAAAGAGCATCTGTAAGCGCTGATCTTCGGTAATCGACAGAATGGAGGAACGAATAATATCGAACTGCCCTGTTTTAACCGAAATTTTATATAGAAATACGGCCCCGATGATGATCCAGGCAATTGGCCACAAACCATAGAAAAAACCGTAAATCATCGATGCAAAAGCCATCACGGCCGGCATCTGATAGGAAAATAAGGAAACCAGCAGCGCCAGGATCACGGTAATTGTTCCCGCTACGCTACCTTTCATGCGGAATACCGCAAGTGCTAAAAAGAAGAAAATGATGGGAATCAGGGCAATCAAACTGGAGAGCCAGATATTGCCCATAGGATCGTAAATCTGTTGCCATTGTTGAAGCATTGTCCTCTCCTTGAAATGCTTTTCCAGAATACAAAATGGTCTGATCACCTACCAATGAATACTTAAATTGGTATGACCAATAATCATTTAATTTAAAAAATATATCTCTAAACTTTAAATATGCTACTTTTTAACCAATTAAAGATCAATATCCAATTTATTTATTTAAAATTGGTCATACCAATATAATGTATAAAATATTCAAAATCTGCACAGACCACACTGGTTAAAATTCACTCAGATATTTTTAATTATTTCATTTTTATTATTTTTTTGGAAAATTAAAAAATCCGGGACAACCATCTAATACTTTAGTCGATAATAGGGGTTATTTGAACGATGCTTGCTCAAAGCAAAGCACTATTTACAGTAAGCGTAGATCCTGATCATTAGTCTCCTGGATAATTAGAGACAGATAACAGGTGCGACAGAAAACCATGCTGACAGGAAATAAAATGCGCGGACATGTTGCAGGCGATCAAACTTTGAATGTGCTGCTCAAAATTGTTATGGGCCTTGCTTTTAAACCCTGTATAACACCGGTTTATAAGCCACAGCTTTGCTCTGCTTCACGATTCAATCCAAATCTTTGCTTATAAACATATATTGAATCTATCAGTTTCAAATTTTCAACGAGATTTTCTTTTGTAAAACCATTAGAAATAAAATAGTGCTACAATTAAAGAAATGTGTATTTTCTTGGGCCACCAAATTTCTCGGTGCCTATTTCATATCGTTAGGATTAACAATGTCTGATAATGCAACTATCTTGCAGAATGTCCCAGTAGGCAAAAAAGTTGGTATTGCCTTCTCTGGTGGTCTAGATACTTCAGCTGCTCTATTGTGGATGAAACAAAAAGGCGCAGAACCTTATGCTTATACAGCAAACCTGGGTCAGCCTGATGAAGACGACTATGATGCGATTCCGAAAAAAGCGGAAGCGTATGGCGCAGTAAAAGCTCGCTTGGTTGATTGCCGCTTACAACTTGCATTAGAAGGTATTGCTGCTATTCAATGTGGCGCTTTCCATATCAGCACTGGTGGTGTTCCTTATTTCAATACTACGCCATTGGGTCGCGCAGTAACCGGTACCATGCTTGTTACCGCAATGAAAGAAGATGACGTCAACATCTGGGGTGACGGTTCAACTTATAAAGGTAACGACATTGAACGTTTCTACCGTTATGGCTTGTTGACCAATCCAGCGCTTAAAATTTACAAACCTTGGTTAGACCAGACTTTTATTGATGAGCTTGGTGGTCGTGCGGAAATGTCACAATTCCTGATCGACAACGGCTTTGACTATAAAATGTCAAAAGAAAAAGCCTACTCAACCGACTCAAACATGCTGGGTGCAACGCACGAAGCGAAAGATCTTGAATACCTGAATGCCGGTATCAAAATCGTTGACCCAATCATGGGCGTTGCGTTCTGGAAAGATGACGTTGAAATCAAGCCTGAAGAAGTATCGATTACTTTCGAAGAAGGTTTCCCTGTTGCAATCAACGACAAACGTATCGAAGATCCGGTTGAGTTCATTCTTGAAGCGAACCGTATCGGTGGTCGTCACGGTCTAGGTATGTCTGACCAAATCGAAAACCGTATCATCGAAGCAAAATCTCGCGGTATTTACGAAGCGCCGGGTATGGCACTGCTTCACATCGCTTATGAGCGTCTGGTGACGGGTATTCATAACGAAGACACCATTGAACAATACCGCATCAACGGTCTGCGTTTAGGTCGTTTGTTGTACCAAGGCCGCTGGTTCGATTCTCAAGCACTGATGCTGCGTGAAACTGCACAGCGTTGGGTTGCTAAAGCAGTAACGGGTACTGTGACTTTAGAACTGCGTCGCGGTAACGATTACACCATTATGAACACTGAATCTCCTAACCTCACTTATGAAGCTGAGCGTTTAACCATGGAGAAAGGTGATTCTATGTTTAGCCCTGCTGACCGTATTGGTCAATTGACGATGCGTAACCTTGACATCACGGATACGCGTGCAAAACTGGGGATCTATACAGGTGCAGGCTTACTTTCTGTAGGTACTGGTTCAGCTGTTCCTCAATTAAAAGACAAAAACAAATAAGTTTGTTTGACGTCAAAAAAAACCGCTCGAAAGAGCGGTTTTTTTTATCTGACCCGTTTATGATTTGATTAATTCAGTGGCAGGAATATTGGAGCGAATAGATTGATAATAAATCTGGTTACGGCCTAAATGCTTGGCACGATATAAAGCCTGATCAGCAATTTCCAACAACTCTTCTTTACTCAGCTCGGTCTCGCCATGATAAACAGTAATGCCCAAGCTGATGGTAATAAAATCGGAGATTAAAGATTTTTCGTGTGGAATTTCTAAACGCTCGATGGCCTTAAATATATTTGAGGCTACGGCATAGGCACCATGAGCATCCGTTTCAGGCAACAATACGACAAACTCTTCCCCACCATAGCGCGCTACGAAATCCATATGCCGAATGGCATTTTTAATTGATTTGGCGATAGAGGAAATCACATCATCGCCTTTTTGGTGCCCATAAAAATCGTTATAGTTTTTAAAAAAATCGATATCAATAAACAGGATCGCCAAATCACTTTGTTCTTGACGGGTCTGTTCGTAAAATACATCCATCATTTCATCGAAAGTACGACGATTCGAGATTTTGGTCAGGTCATCATGCTGACTTAAATGCAATAATTCCGAATTATGAATCCGATGCATTTTTTCACTAATTCGGGCACGCATAGTAAACAAATAAATCATGCGTTCTCGCGCAAAAATCATATGACTAATCACATAACCAAATACGCAACTGCCAAAAAGAATACGCCCCAACACCACGGCATCAAAATCAACATGAAGCAGAAAGAAAAGAATGACTGTTACTGAGGCTGCTAAAAACCCGGTCATCAGCATCTGAAATGGCTTTACTCCAGTAATAAGGGAACCCATGATGTAAATCATGCACAGGATAGCCATACCTTGTTGTCGTAAGGCGACGGTTTCTACGGTCAAGGTTAACCAGGACATGGAGACCATGGCCCAAAACATCAGCACCATGGAAGCCGGAGCAAAATAGGGACGCAGTTTGGGAAAATGCGAAAAAGAAAATAAGACCAGTAGGCATAGAGCGCCATTGGCCAACCCTAAGCTACAGTTCAGAAAATCATGCTTGAGATACTGTTTGTCAATTACCCAGTAATCGCTAGGTAAAATCACCAGAATAAAAATAAAATAAGATAAAACGCCACCCCACAGGTATTTTTGTACATGTTTACGGGCACGTTCCAAGTTTTTCGACCAAAATTCCTGTTCCATTTTTTTGGGAAAAACCTGTCCTACGCGTTGACTTTGCCGCGTAATCAGTTCTTCTATCTTTTCTTTATCATATTGTAATTTCGCTAGATTATACTTGGATTCCATTGCCCAGCATTTCTTATTTCTTCTAGTTACTAAAAATAACATATTTTTCTTATTTAGAATTATATATATATAACCATTTGTCTGTAATTCTCGTTACCATTTTCACACTTTATGGATTATCATTTGTTTTATTTCTTCGATTGAAATGGCCTTGAATACAATCACCCTTCTCCAGCCAGACGATTGGCATGCTCACTTACGTGACGGTTTATCTTTAAAACGCACAGTTCCAGATCTTGCCAAGCAGTTTGCTCGTGCCATCTGCATGCCCAATACTGTCCCTCCAATCAAAACAGTTGAGGAAGCACTGGCTTATCGTGAACGCATTATGGCGCATGTCCCTGAAGGTGTCGCATTTGATCCCCGGATGGTGCTTTATTTTACCGACCAGACCCAACCGAGCGAAGTCAAAAAAATTAAAGAATCCGAGCATGTGAATGCCATCAAGCTGTATCCAGCCGGTGCAACCACAAATTCAGACAATGGCGTCAGTGATATCCGTAAAGTCTATGCAGTGATTGAACAGCTTGAAGAACATCAAGTACCGTTGTTGCTTCATGGTGAAGTCACCCATAACCATGTGGATATTTTTGACCGTGAAAAACGCTTTTTAGATGAAGTGCTTTCACCGCTTCTAAAACAATTCCCTAAACTTAAATTGGTTTTAGAACACATTACCACAAGCGACGCGGCACATTTTGTACTTGAACAAGACCGCAATGTCGCTGCGACCATTACCCCACAGCATTTACTGTTCAACCGTAACGATATGCTGGTGGGTGGTATTAAACCGCATTTCTATTGTTTGCCAATTTTAAAGCGTCAAAGCCATCAGCAAACCCTGCTTGAAGTGGCGACCAGTTCTAATCCCAAGTTTTTCCTGGGAACAGACAGCGCGCCGCATTCAAAAAATGCCAAAGAAAATGCCTGTGGCTGTGCCGGTTGCTACAGTGCACCTACCGCAATTGAATTATATGCTCAGGCTTTTGATCAGGTAGGCCGACTGGACCGACTGGAAGGTTTTGCCAGCCACTTCGGTGCTGACTTCTATGGCCTGCCGCGCAACACCAATACCATTACTTTGGTCAAAGAAGAACAAGTTATTCCGGAAAGTTTAGACTATTTGGATGGCGAACAGATTATCCCATTGTATGCGGGTAAGACCATCCAATGGAGAAAAGTGTGACAGATGAAACCCCACCAGTAATTGGTCAGCGTTTCCGTGGATTTTTACCTGTTGTTGTCGATGTCGAGACAGCAGGTTTTAACTCACAGACCGATGCCTTGCTGGAAATTGCAGCGATCCCCATCATTTATAATGAAGAAGGCCAATTTGTACCTGGTGAAGCGTACCATGCCCATATTAATCCTTTTGAAGGGGCGAACTTAGACCGTCGTTCTCTGGAATTTATTGGTATTGATCCATCCAACCCAATGCGTATTGCAATGGCGGAAGATGAAAAAAGTGCATTAAAACGCATTTTCAAGTCGGTTAATGAAGTTCGTCGTCAGCAAAACTGTACCCATGCGGTTTTGGTCGGTCATAATGCACATTTCGATTTGGGCTTTGTACAAGCGGCCATTGCCCGTACGGGGACTAAAAATCAAAATCCTTTTCACAGTTTTTCAGTGTTTGACACCGTGACTTTAAGTGCCGTGATGTTTGGTCAAACCGTACTGGCAAAATCCTGCATTCAGGCGGGAATCGAGTTCGATGGCAAGGAAGCACACTCTGCTTTGTACGACACTCAAAAGACTGCAGAGCTGTTTTGCTATATTTTGAACAAACTCGCTCCCCATCTACTTGACACCTTGGTGGCGGATCAATAAGATACCGCCATCTTCTAAACGTCCCTATCGTCTAGAGGCCTAGGACATCGCCCTTTCACGGCGGTAACCGGGGTTCGAATCCCCGTAGGGACGCCATCTATTTTTCTCTTCTTTATCTTCATAGTTTTATATTCTATTTACCATCTAAACTTTTAGTTTTTAGATTGGCACTAGGTTTCCTTTATTTTTACTACCGAAAACATTTTCAAATTAAAACCTTGATTCGTATATTCACATCCATAGCCTCTTAAAAAGCCGTCATAACTTGCGGATAATCACTAAACATGATTTCTAAAATTAATCATCAGCCCATCCTGAATATTCGTTTTCAAGCTTGATTTTTAAAGTTTAGGCTTAAATGCTGTGACACCTTTTTTTATCGCCATTTGCATGCTAAGTTTCCCTCATTGCAATTAATGAACCTGCTCGCATGTTGAAAAAATTTTTCCTTGTTTTAATCATTCTCCTGCCCTCTGCTTTATATTTATATATCGTCAGCAGAGATGAAGCTCCAGCCAAGGATTCATCCATTACACCGGCAGAAGCTCCAGCGCAAGAACAGCCTGAGAAATATCAAACACCCGACCACTAATATGTGGTCTTTTTAATTTAAAACCGCTTCAACCCATTTTCATCATCGAAGAATCTGGTTGCTTTAACATTCACCTAACCCATAATTAAAATAATGCTTTCAGCCTATTTTTTATCTTATCCAATCTTCCCCAACCTTCGCAGTATTCACCTGCCGAGGAGCCTAAGCCGTCGCTAAAAAGAGTAATGGCTGCACTTTATCTCATTAAGCTATCCCTAGAGGGTGGATTGATACAAGTTGTATCGTGCTGAAAATGAATGCGCTTTTAACGCGACAGATCAATTCCCGATTAAAAAACTGCACTTTTTATTTCAGATTTGTCATTTTTTATGCAATTAATTCAATATTTTAAAAATAACACAATTACAGGTTTGACAGCTTTATTAAAAATCCATAATATACGCATCACCTCCTAACGACCCTATCGTCTAGAGGCCTAGGACATCGCCCTTTCACGGCGGTAACCGGGGTTCGAATCCCCGTAGGGTCGCCATATATCGTGCTATACGATCATTCAAGCTTCAACACCTATCATTATTACATTGCAGATTCGTAGTTTTTCACTACAATAGTTCGCTTCATTTTTCTTTTTCTTTTTTCTCTTATGCAGTCATCTCATACTCCGAATGATGCTATGCATCAGGGCAATTCTGCGCCTTTAAAACGCGCTATGAGTACTCGACACCTGGTCATGATTTCGCTAGGCGGCGCAATCGGCACGGGGTTATTTTTAGGTTCGGGTGAAGTCATTGCACAAACGGGGCCTGTAGGTGCCATCATCTCCTATGTATTAGGCGGCTTAATCGCTTATGCAGTCATGCTTTGTCTGGGCGAACTTGCGGTGCACATGCCCGAATCAGGTTCTTTTGGTACCTATGCACGCAGATATATTGGTCCAGGTACCGGTTATATGATTACCTGGTTGTACTGGCTGACCTGGACTGCCACCCTGGGAACCGAATTTACCGCCGCAGCCTTGTTGATGCAGGAATGGTTTCCGCAAATTTCTGTCTGGATCTGGACCCTCGTTTTTGCAGCCATTGTTTTTGGGCTCAATATGAGTTCAACCAAACTGTTTGCCGAATCTGAATTCTGGCTTTCCCTGGTCAAAGTCTTGACCGTGATTAGCTTTATTATTCTCGGCTTGTTGGCAATTTTTGGTGTGCTTTCGTTTCAGGGGAACACTTCTGCGCCTTTATTTAGCAACCTTACGGCTCAGGGCTGGTTTCCTCAAGGCTTATTTCCAATTTTCGCCACCATGCTGATTGTCAATTTTGCCTTCTCTGGCACCGAACTGATTGGCGTTGCCGCAGGTGAAACCCAGGACCCGGCTAAGAACGTACCCAAAGCGATTAATGCCGCAATCTGGCGACTGCTGATTTTCTTTGTCGGCACAATTGTGGTGATTAGCGCACTGTTGCCGCATCAGATGGCAGGCTTGGGTGCTGAAGGCGTCAGTAGCAGTCCGTTTGTAACGGTATTTACTTATATCGGTATTCCGCACGCGGAAGATATCATCCGCTTTGTGATTATTACCGCGCTATTATCGGCAGCCAACTCGGGTTTATATGCCGCTTCCCGCATGATGTGGTCTTTATCTGACAAAAAACAGCTACCTGCCGTATTCTCCAAAGTGAACCATCGTGGCATTCCTTTTGTGGCGATTATTGTCACCATGTTTGGTGCAATTCCGGGATTACTGTCAGAGCAGTTTGCACCGGAAACCATCTTCAAGAACCTGCTGGGTGTGGCTGCATTTACCATGGTGGTGGTCTGGATGAGCATTTGCTTAAGCCAGTTTAATTTCCGTCGCCAGTGGTATAAGGCCGGCCATAGCGTGGAAGAGCTGGGCTTTGCCGCACCGCTGTTCCCGATTGTACCGATTCTAGGTTTTGTGTTCTGTTTTATTACCTGTATCAGTATGGCAGCAGATCCGGAAATGCTGGCCGGCTTTATTGGCTGCCTGCTATTTATTGCGGGTTGTTATCTCAGTTATTATGTTTTCTATCGAAAGCAAAACTAACACAGAAATGGAGTGGTCAAGTACCGCTCTTTTTTTTAAGCTCAATCAAGATAATCCCTTTGATAAAAGCTCTGACCATGTATGAAAATCATTTTTATTCACGGCATGAATCAACAAAATTATGATCAACCCTCATTAAAACAGCGTTGGCTATCTGCTTTTCAGACCGGTTTGCGTAATTCTCAGCAAAATATTGATCTTAATGCCCTGGAAATACGCTTCCCCTTTTATGGAGATTTGCTCAGCAAACATCATTTATATAACAACCTCGATCTGGAGACTTTTTTACCCAAGTCTATTCCGCATTTGCATCTTCCCTTTCATTTAAGGCATAACACTACCCTTGTCCCGGAACAGCATCCCTGTGCGAGTAGATTACCGAGTGTAAACGCCGAATGCGCCAAGTCATTCACACAGCGATTAGCCCTCATGAGCGCACTCACCAGAGATCATGCATTTAAGGAACTGGCACTATTTCTGAATCATTATCCCAAGCTGCATGAAACCTTTATCCATAAATTCCTGATTGAAACCTATTTATATTTATCTAATCCGGATTTCATGCATGAAGTCCATCACCGGATCATGTCTTATCTTCATCCCGAGCTAGATCATATTATGGTGGCGCATTCCCTCGGTTCGGTCATTACCTACAACCTGCTGCATCAATATCCGCATTTTAGAATACAGCGCTTTATTACCTTAGGCTCTCCCCTGGCTTTTAGAGTCATTCAGGAAAAACTCGTCACCCCTATTTCCAGACCACCGCAACTGCAGGGCGACTGGTTTAATTTTTATTCACCTGATGATTTTTTGACTGCTTTCCCTTTATCCGAGGCCCCTTTCAATTTTCAGCCACCCATCATTAACCAGGCCATTACCACATCTTTTTATAATCCTCACAGCATTAGCGGTTACTTACAGCATCCAGCGGTGATCAACAGCATCATTGAGGGTTTAACCGCAGAAAAATAGTGCTTTTCAAAACACATTTCACGCATTTGTTTTATTTTTATTCAGTTGAATCCGTTTTTAAAAATTATCCTAGAAAAAGGTTTGACAGGGTGTCCTATCCACCCTATTATACGCCCACCTCTGAAACGTCCCTATCGTCTAGAGGCCTAGGACATCGCCCTTTCACGGCGGTAACCGGGGTTCGAATCCCCGTAGGGACGCCAATTCTTAGATGACCCTATCGTCTAGAGGCCTAGGACATCGCCCTTTCACGGCGGTAACCGGGGTTCGAATCCCCGTAGGGTCGCCATATTCGAGATAGCAATATCTCTGCAAAAAGCCTGATCATGATGAATCAGGCTTTTTCGTTTTTAAACAGATTGAATTCCTGCATCGCCTGATCTTTACTGCACAGCCAAAAAATCATAAAAATAGCGCAGACCTGCCTTTCAGCATGCACGGCAAAAAAAGACGATGGTCTGCTGCGCAGTTTAAAACTTCCTAGTCTAAGGCAGGCTCATCCCGTTAAGCACTGCGACGCGAATTAATCTGACCTTTAATGATTGCGGTAATATTGTTTTTGGCATATTTCAAAAATACTTTCAGCGGTGACAGTTTTGGATTCGGACGCTTGCCCCGCGCAATATCTTTAAACTGTGCGGCATACCAGATGATTTCCATAATTGCCATTTTGTCGACCATAGGAATGCCGGTTTTAATTTTATGCACCGCATAACGTACATCCTGCCCCGCAATCAGGCGATCGGTTAAATCCGTTTCCACTGCCAATGGACGGGCAATACCAATAAAATCGCAGGCATCGCTGTCGAGTGCCGCATTCATCCCTTCTACGGTACGGAAGCCACCGGTCACCATTAAATGACACTTCACTTCTTTACGAATTTTCTCGGCAAAATCGAGGAAATAGGCTTCGCGGGCAATGGTACTGGCTTTGCGTTTTTCTGCCTTGGCACCTGCCATGGCCGGAGCTTCATAGGTTCCGCCTGAAACTTCAATCAAGTCGATTCCAGCAGCATCTATGGCTTTAAACACCGCAACCACTTCTTCTTCGCTAATGCCGCCACGCTGGAAATCGGCCGAGTTCAGTTTCACCGAAATGATAAATTGATCCGAAGTTGCCGCACGGACAGCCTTATAAATTTCCAGCAGGAAGCGCATCCGGTTTTCAATCGGACCGCCCCATTGGTCCTGACGCTTGTTGGTCAATGGCGATAAAAACTGGCTGATCAGATAACCATGCGCACCATGCAGCTGTATGCCTTCAAAGCCGGCTTTTTCGCAGATTTGTGCAGAAGTGGCAAAACGCTGGATAATATCGAGAATCTCATCTTCACGTAATTCACGCGGCGTACCAAAGGTGGTTGCCAGCATCGGAGAAAAAGGCACCGCCGAAGGCGCAACAGTTTCCCTGTTTAAACCTTTGGGACACTGACGGCCGGGATGGGACAATTGCACCAGCTGCACCATGCCATATTTCTTGCCGAGCGCTGCCCATTGCTGTAGTTTGGCCAAATCGCGTTCTGACTCAATCACTACCACGCCCGGTTCATTTTTGGCGCGAACATCCACCATGACATTGCCGGTAATCGCACAGCCCAAGCCACCCTTGGCCCAGGCTTCATACAGATTAAAATGCAACTGGCTTGGCTGACCTGCGTCATTTGCCAAGGCTTCACTCATCGCGGCTTTGATAATTCTGTTTTTAAAGGTGGTATGTCGAATACTTGTTGCTTCAGCAAGATGGCTCATCTCTCAATCCCGATGTATTTGTATTTATTTAGCCTTAATACCCTAAACTTATTTCGTTATCCGTCAATGACTCTTCTGACAATATGACTTGTCAGTAATTTTAAACATACTGGCTGGCTTCGATTAACTGACGGGTATATTCCGTTTGCGGATTTAAAAACAGCTGTTCAGTGTCTTGAAATTCCATCACCTGCGCACGGCGTAACACCAGCACTTTCTGACACAGGGCTTTAACCACTTGCAGGTCATGACTGATAAACAGATAGCTGATCTGATGCTCTTGCTGTAAGCGTCTGAGCAATTTCACGATGGCACGCTGCGTGGTACGGTCCAGCGCCGAGGTCGGCTCGTCCAGTATCAGCAGTTTAGGACTCAACACCAAGGCACGTGCCAGGGCGACACGCTGACGTTGCCCACCAGACAGCTCATGCGGATAACGGCTTCGAAATGACACCGGCAATTCGACTTTTTCCAGGGCTTCATCAATCCGCTCTGATATTTCTGTCGCTGAGAGTTTTTTTAGGCCCAAACCTTCACCAATGGTCTGTTCCACATTCAGGCGCGGATTCAGGCTGCTAAACGGGTCTTGAAACACGATCTGAAATTCAGCGCGTAAAGGCCGTAACTGCTTTTCATTGCACCGGTTTAAATCGGTGCCCAGCAGCACAATTTCACCGTCACTTTTAATCAAACGGCTAATGGCCAAAGCCAGCGAGCTTTTGCCTGATCCGCTTTCGCCGACAATGCCAATTGATTCACCTTGCATTAACTGCAAATCCAAGGGTTCTACCGCGACAAAGTAGTCTTTGACCCGGTTGAGTAATCCCTGCTTGATCGGGAACTTCACCGCAACCTGCTTTAAGGTCAATAAATTTTCAGCTTCTGGAATCTGCAGCGCCTCACCAAAATCATGATTGAGCAAATCACGGGTATAGGCCTGTTTCGGCTGTTGAAAGATTTCGGTAACGCTACCCTGTTCTTCCACTACACCTTTGTTCATTACAATGACCTGATCGGCATAGCGACGCACCAGATTAAGATCATGACTGATCAGGATCATCGCCATCTTGCGGCTTTGCTGCAAGGATTTAAGCAGTTTTAGAATCTGTGCCTGTAAGGTGACATCCAGCGCCGTGGTCGGCTCATCCGCAATCAGGATGTCCGGATCTAAGGCGAGTGCCATGGCGATCATCACGCGCTGCCGCTGCCCGCCGGAAAGCTCATGCGGATAACGGCGCAATTTATCTTCAGGGTCGGTAATGCCGACATCTTGCAGCAATTCAATAATGCGTGCCCGGGTCTTCTGTTTGGACCAGCCTTGCAGCAACAAGGTTTCGCCAATAATTTTTTCCACCCTGTGCAAGGGATTTAAAGCCGTCATCGGTTCCTGAAAAATCATGGCTATTTTCTGGCCACGAATTTGGCGCAGCTGTTCAGTTTTCATTGCCAGTAGATTTTGCTGTTCCAATACGGCCTGACCTTGAATCTTTAAGGTACTGGGCAACAGTCCCAGCAAGGCCAGACTGCTAATCGACTTGCCCGAACCACTTTCACCGACTAAGCCAATGGTTTCACCGGCATGCAGCTGAAAATTCAGGTCAGCTACCAGCACCTGCTCTGCTTGCCGGATATTTAAATGCTGGACAGTTAACAAGGCTTGCGGATTATTGGCGTCTTGGATCGAATGCATCGCGTGTCGCCTCCCCAATATAAATCAGTAAAGATAGGACAATGGCCAGGGTAAAGAAGCCGGACAGTGCCAGCCATGGTGAATTCAGGTTGGATTTGCCTTGTAATAACAATTCACCCAAAGATGCCGCATCGGGCGGTAAACCGTAGCCTAAAAAGTCCAAGGCGGTAAGAGCGGTGATGTTGGCGGTCAACATAAAAGGAAGTTGCGACAGGCTGGAACTCATGGCATTCGGCAAGATGTGGCGCAGCATAATGGTCTGGTCTGTAACTCCCAGGCTGCGTGCGGCACGCACATAGTCCAAATTGCGTGCCTTTAAAAATTCGGCACGCACCAGACCAACCAAAGTGGTCCAGCCGAATAACAGCATAATCAGAAACAGCCAATAGACGTTTGGGGTAAACATGCTGACCAGAATCATCACCATGAATAACATCGGCAAACCGCCCCACACTTCCAGAATACGCTGACCCAATAAATCGACCCATCCCCCGTAATAGCCCTGAATCGCGCCAACCGCGATGCCCAGCAATGCTGAAGCAAAGGTTAAGGCAAAGCCAAACAGCAGCGACACACGCAAACCATAAAGAATACGGGCCAGTACATCACGTCCCTGGTCATCGGTTCCCAACCAGTTTTGTGCAGTCGGTGCAGAAGGTACGGGGACTGCCAGTTCCAGATTAGGCGTCTGGTAGGAATATTGAATCAGCGGCCAGATCGCCCAGCCCTTTTCATCAATCAATTGCTGCACCACCGGATCTTTATAATCGGCTTCGGTTTCAAATACCCCGCCAAAAGTCGTTTCCGGATAAGACTTCAACACCGGCACATAAAGTGAATGATCGTATTTCACTAAAAGGGGTTTATCATTCGCGATCAGTTCAGAAGCCAGTGATAAAACAAAAATCACGGCAAAGATAATTAAGCAGCCGAAACCGAGTTTATTTTCCTGGAATCGTTTTAAGCGCGCCTGCATTAATGGGGACATTATTCAGCACCTCGCGATTCAAAGTTAATCCGCGGGTCAATCACCTGATATAGCACATCGCTAATCAGTCGCAGCACCAAACCGAGCAAAGTAAACAGGAACAATGTGCCAAAAATCACCGGATAATCGCGCTGTTGAATGGCCTCAAAACCGAGCAGGCCCAACCCGTCCAGATTGAAAATGATTTCAATAAACAGGTTACCAACAAAGAAAATGCCAATCAGCGCTTCCGGTAAACCCGCAATCACGATCAGCATGGCATTACGGAAGACATGACCATAGAGCACCCGTGATTCGGTGAGACCTTTGGATCGTGCCGCCAGCACATACTGTTTGTTTAATTCTTCCATAAAGGAATATTTGGTGAGATAGGTCAGTCCGGCAAAACCGCCAATCACCATGGCCAGCAAAGGCAAGGTCATATGCCAGAAATAGTCCTGGATTTTGCCCAGCCAGCTTAGGCTGTGGAAATTTTCCGACACCAAGCCTTGCAGCGGGAACCACTGAAAATAGGACCCTCCGGCAAAGAATACAATCAGTAAAACCGCAAATACAAAGGCAGGCACGGCATAACCGATCGCCAGTAACAGCGAGGTGGATTTATCAAACAGCATGCCATGCTGGCGGGCTTTTTTAATGCCCAAGGGAATAGACACCAGATAAATCAGCAAAGTGCTCCACAGGCCCAAAGATAAAGACACCGGCATTTTTTCCCACAGCAATTGCGTGACCGGCTTGTCTTTAAAAAAACTGGTACCGAAATCGAAGCTGGCATAACTTTTCAGCATGTTCCAGAAACGGATGTGCGCAGGCTGATCAAAGCCATATTGAGCTTTAATCTTCTGCACCATTTCATCACTTAAGCCTTTCGCTCCCTGATAATTGCTTTTGGCACTGGCCGTTTCGCCACCCGTTGCACCCAGCCCCTGAAAAGCTTCTGCCTGTTGAATGGCTTGCTCAACCGGGCCACCCGGTGCAATCTGGATCACCACAAAGTTAATCAATAAAATGAAAAACAGCGTTGGAATAATCAGCAGCAGTCTTTTTAATATATATATGCCCATCGAAACAGCGTTCCTTGTGCCTGCGTTATGACTTCTTGTTTATTTTTGACGTAAATACTGAGTGACTTTTTTCGCTTGTCCGGCATCACTCCACCAGTAGTCAATGCCCGATGATAGCTTCGGTTTTACCTTGGGCTGATGATACATGTTCCAGTAGGCAAACCAGTTTTCTCCCTTACCATAGGTCGGAATCTGATAATAACCGGCACGCAGCAAACGATCCAACACCCGGGTTCTGAGTACCAGCTGCTCACGACTCGGTGCATGAATAACCTGCTGGACCATCGCATCAATCACAGGATTTTTAATGCCTGCATAGTTGTAGTTCCCCGGCTGATCTGCCGATGCACTGCCCCAGAACTGTGCCTGCTCATTGCCCGGATTGAGCGACTGCGGCATCACGTTGGTGGTCATGTCAAAATCCTTGGTGCGCATGCGCTCGATATACTGCGGCACATCGACATGGCGGATCGCCACTTCAACGCCCAGACGTTTCATGTTGCGGATAAACGGCATCAAGGTACGCTGCAAACCATCCTGATGGATTAGAAATTCAATCCGGATCGGCTTGCCTTGGGTATCCAGCAAACGGCCATTTTTAAAGGTATAGCCGGCTTTGATGAGTAGCTGACGCGCCGTCAGCAGATTATTGCGGTTAAATCCGCTGGCATCCGACACCGGATATTTCCAATCTTTCAAAACACCCTGCCGCTGAATTGGATTCAGTCGGGCTAGATAGGGTTTTAAAATGGCCAGCTCTGCAGGGCTGGGCGTGCCTTTAGCCTCCAGCTCACTGTTGGCAAAATAACTCTGTAAGCGTCGATACTGTCCGTAAAATAGCGCCTTGTTTTGCCATTCAAAATCGTAAGCGTAGGTGATGGCTTGTCGAAACTTGATGTCTTGAAAAGGTGTGCGGCGGCTATTAAACACAAAACTTTGTGTCGGAATTGGGTTCTGATGCTTGAATCTATATTTCACCACCATGCCTGCCTGGACGGCGGGAAAACGATATTCCGTGACCCATTTACGTGCGGTAAATTCTTCATGCAGGGTATATTGCCCCGACTTAAAACCTTCAAAGGCAATGTCCAGATTGCGGTAATAAACATATTTCAGGCGATCAAAATTATATCGGCCTTTATTGACCGGCAGGTCTTTGCCCCAGTAGTTTGGATTGCGTTTGTAGCTGATGCTGCGACCGGCATCAATCCGGTCAATCAGATAAGGCCCTGACCCCAAAATCGGCTGCATGGTGACCCGGGTGAAATCCTTCTTTTGCCAGTCTTTTTTGGAATAGATTGGCATCTGCGCCAGAATCAGTGGCATCTCTGCATTATTGGCAGAATTAAAGCTCATCTTGACCGTATATTTGGACAATGCTTCAGTTTTATCCAGATCGGCCAGATACATTTGCAGTCCAGGATTGGCCTTGGTTTGATAAGTATCAAAAGTAAATTTGACGTCTTCGGCAGTCACTGCACTGCCATCGCTAAAACGTGCTTTGGGATTGAGGTGGAAAATGACATATTGGGTCTGCTTGGGATCATAAGTCACTTTCTCGGCCAGCAAGGGATACATCACCCCCGGCTCATCCAGCGAATTCGACATCAGCGAATCAAACAGATACTCCACCCCATCGGTTGAGCTGCCTTTGCCATTCATACTGTTTAAATTGTCAAACGTGCCATTGCTGGCAGTACTTAAATAGCCGCCTTTAGGCGCTTGGGCATTGGCATAGGGCATGACCAACAAGCCAGCATATTTCGGCTGGCTATGTACCGCAATATAGGGCGTGGTCTGCACCGCAGCCCATAGCCCCTGGGTCAAAAGACTGAGCCCCCATGCAAAACCCCAATATTTCGCCCTGGCAAATGACATCTAAATGACTCCCTGTCTTTGCATTTATTATAAGTTTGGAACTTTAATCACATCACCAATTCGCAATTGTTTATTGGGTTGCATCTCATTCATTTCCGCAAGTTTTGCACTTTCCAGACCATAACGGTTGGCGAGGCCAATCAGGGTATCACCACGTTTGACTTTATATTCAACCACAGTTTTAGGAATAACAATCTGCTGGCCGACACGTAAACCGGAACGAGGGCTAAGACCATTCATCGCTGCCAATTCAGCAACCGATACCCCTGTCCGACTGGCAATGGCGTTCAATGACTCGCCCGATTTCACGGTATACCCATCGGTGTTGTTAGATGACTTCACTGCTTTTGACATAGGCTCATCCACTTTAGCGTCCAGCTTTGGCAGATCCCCGTCAATTTTTAAACGCTGTCCAATACGGACCGTTGAATTGCGGGTTAAGCCATTCAATGCAGCCAAATAATCCAGCTGTAAATGATATTTTTTTGCAATATTACTTAAGGTCTCGCCCGGTTTAACCACATGGCTATCACTCTTTTCAAAGCTGACTTTTTCAATTTTCGCTTCGACTTTGTTTGATGCTGCGACCGGTTCTTCACCCGTCAGTTTCAAACGCTGTCCCACACGTAAGCCAGCATTGCGGTTAATGCCGTTAATATTGGCAATATAATCCATGCCTAAATTGTATTTGGCAGAAATGGCAGACAAGCTATCCCCGGATTGCACGGTATAACTCTCCGGAACAGTTGAACTTGCAGGAATCTTCAGGGTTTGGCCTATCCGGACGCCACTGTTGCTGGATAATTTATTCAGCTGTGCCAGTTCGGTTAAGGAAATTTTCGATTTGCCTGCAATACTCGACAGGGTATCGCCACGTTGCACCTGATAACTTTCCGTTTTATAGGCTGGCTCAATGTCTACCGGATCTATTTTAACCGGACTCGCTTTTTCTTCTGGCTTGCTGTCTACTTCATGCAGTGGCACATTAATTTTTTGCCCCACTCTTAAACTACTGCCCGCAGTCAGACCGGTGGTTAAATCGGCCAGCTCCTGATTGGACAAGGCATAACGGTCAGCAATCAGTTTAAGATATTCGCCACGTTTCACTACATAAGATTTGGTTTTCACTTTAGCAGTAGATTTTGAATTATTGCTTTTGCTTTCAACAAGATCGGAATTATTTTGTGCCGTGTCTTTTAACGATAATTTTTGCCCCACACGCAAACCGCTGCTGACCGATAAGTTGTTGAACTCTGCCAGCTGTTTCACCGACAAGCCAAACTGGCTGGCCACTCCGGTCAGGCTGTCATTGGCCTGCACTACATAAGTTTCAGGCTGTGCTTTAGACTTGGCCGATAATGTTTCGGTATTTTTCTCGCTTTGTGGTTTGGCATCATATAAATAGATACTGGTTCCCACGTACAGCGGAGAGTTTGGATCTATCTGGTTCCATTTCGCCACATCGCGCCAGTTCAGGCCATTTTTCATGGCAATGACGGCTAAAGTATCGCCCTGTTGAACGGTATAGGTACTGCGTTTTCCTTTTGGCGGGATCACCACCACTTCTGAATCGGTCTTGACGTAGTTCTTGCCCTGGTTACGTTTGGCTTCATCTGAATCAGGCTTGGTGCTTTCCGCCACCCCTTTTGGATAAGCAAAACCTTTGGTTAACTCCTTGCCTTGCTGTTCAGCGACCGACAGGCTGGTTTGAATGGCCGTTAACTTGATTTTGCCGTCAAAGGGATCGACAATTTCGGTGCCTTGCGGTGCAATGGCTTTAATTTCTGCAACGACTTTTTCCTGTTCAGCTTTACTGGCTACCGGTTGCAGTACCTGTTCTAGCGTTTTATTTTCACCTTCCGCTTTTACTGCCGCCATAATCTGCTCGCGCTCAGCGGCAGACAATGGAGGTTCTACCGTCACAGGCTTGACATTTGCCACCTGACTCACCGCAACAGGAATACGTGGTGCACTCGGAATATCGCTATTTGCAGCAAAAGATGCCAAGGCATCAGAGCCTTGAGGCGTAGCCACACGTTTGGTACCTGAAGGCTTGGTGACTGTCACAGGATTTGCCGCAGTCACTGGCTGAGAACTTTTAGAAGTACTTGTAGAAGTAATTGTAGACGTACTTGCGATTAATACCGGTGGCGCTGTTTTTGCCGGATTAATCACTTGCGTATTGAGCTCAGGCGGATTGCTTCTTTCCGGAGTAAAAGGTTTTGCCGTACTTGCCCATAACGCCCCTGAACTTGGCGATAACTTTTTAAGCCGCGCATCAATAGCAGGACTTAAATCCGCAGGAATAATGATCTTCATCGGGCTTTGCTCATCAACCCAGTCCCCACGATGTCCTGGATTTAGCTGATATAGCTCGGCGCGGCTTAAACCGGTAATGGAGGCAACTTCATTTAAGTTTACCGGTCCTACCGGAACTTCCCTAAAGTGTGGTCGGTTGGCAATCGGCGGTAAAGACACCCCATAGGCCCCAGGATTTTTAATAATTTGCGCCACTGCCAGGAAGCGTGGCACATAGTTCATGGTTTCCTGAGGCAGTTTCAGTGACCAGTAATCTGTAGGCAAACCGGCTGCCTTATTGCGGTTAATCGCCTGCTGGATCCGCCCCGGACCCGCATTGTAAGCCGCCAAGGCCAGTTCCCATGAACCAAACTGGTTATATAAGCCCCCCAGGAACTCATAGGCTGCACGGGTCGATTCCACCACATCACGACGACCATCATACAGACTGGTCTGTCTTAAACCATAAATCCGTCCGGTACTTGGAATAAACTGCCACATCCCGGCTGCGGCTGCACTACTGGTCGCAGCAGGGTCATAAGAACTTTCAATAATCGGCAATAGAGCCAGTTCCGTCGGCAAACCGCGGCGTTCCGCCTCTTTCACGGTATGATAAAGATAGCGTGAAGCACGGGCACTTAAACGGTCCAGATAAGGCTGTCGGGAAATAAACCAGCCGCGCTGTGCTTCAATACGGGCATCCCAATGGCTATGATCCATCTTGAAACCGACGGTCATGCGTTTCCAGACATCACCATGTTTTAAAATCAGCAGGCGATCGCCTTCTACTGCGCTCATGTCTGTAGCAGACAATAAATCTTCCAATGAATCCAAGCTGTCGGCATCCAGATATCCGGATGAACCCACCATTTTCGATTTTGAGCCATGTGTCGCACTCTGGCTTGAAGAACAGCCTGACAGTCCCAATGCAGCTAAAGCTGAACCCAGTACTGTTATTTTTAAAAAATTGGGTAAGGTTGGCTGCCACAAAATCGCGGTTGGTTTATACATAAAAAAATCCAAACAACTCGTATAAAATTTATTTTTTAGATCTGCCATTGTAGTGAAGCATGGGGTAGACACAAGGGATTAATTTAGCGCGATTTCACTATAAATGTTACAAGAATTTAAAAAATAACCGTGTAATACACTTTTAAAGTGAAATTGCGTTATACAATATGCCAGTCACCCGGTTTATTTTGACTCTCATTTATAGCGTTCGGATTTGGTTTATATGACTCAAACAATCACTCTTTATGTCGATGGCGCGTGTCGCGGCAATCCTGGTTTAGGCGGCTGGGGTGCATATATCATTACCGAATCGGAAAAGCATAAACTGTGTGGCGGAGAAGCGGAAACCACCAATAACCGCATGGAACTCACCGCCGCAATTGAAGGTATTCAGTTTTGTCCGCGCGATGCCAAACTGATCATCTGGACCGATTCCAAGTATGTCAAGCAAGGCATCACCGAATGGATTCATGGCTGGAAAAAGAAAAACTGGAAAGATGTCAAAAATCCGGACCTGTGGAAATTACTGGATGCGACCTGTCAGGGGCGTGACATTGAATGGAACTGGATTAAGGGCCATGCCGGACATCCAGGCAATGAGATGGCTGATCAACTGGCCAACCAGGGTGCCGATCAAACCTTAACAGCCATGAAAAATCTCTTGTCATCTGCCGAAACTGTTTTAGAACAAGCCGACATGCTGGATAAAAAAAAAGCTGAGCAGGACTGGCTATTAGATGACCCCTTTGGTTTTGACCTGATGGAAGCCGAGCTGCAAGATGACAGCGAAGTTTTAGAAAACGATGTTTTAGAAAATGCGGAACAGGAAAACCCTCAGGCAGACACCATGCAACCTCAAGCGCAAGCTCCGGAACCTGTTTTAGAAAGTGCAACATCTGCTTCCGAAAAACCGCTGCACCCGCATATCGTGATTACCCCACGCAGCAAAGAAGTTCATGGTCCGCGCCAACTGATTCTGGATACCGAAACCACCGGTTTCTATTTTCAGGACACTGACCGAATTATTGAGGTCGGGGCGATTGAAATGGTCAACCGCAAACTGACCGGCAGCTCGATTCATATTTATATCAACCCGCAAAAACCGGTCGGTGAATCTGAAAACATTCACGGTATTTCAGATGAGTTCCTGAAAGACAAACCACTTTATGCAGAGATTGCCGATGTGCTGTTTGACTATTTAAAAGGCACAGAAATTATTGCGCATAACGCGACCTTCGATATGAACTTCCTGGATATGGAGTTTAAACGCGCAGGCTTTGTGGCCTTATCGGAAGTCTGTGAAGTAACCGATACCTTGGCCATGGCCAAGAGCAAGCATCCGGGACAAAAAAATTCGCTCGATGCTTTGGTGCGCCGTTATGAAATTCCGCAGCGTGACCGTACTTTCCACGGTGCCTTACTCGATGCCGAAATTCTGGCAGATGTCTACCTGGCCATGACCGGCGGTCAGGTATCTTTCGATATGGATACCCTGACCGAAGCCGAGCAACAACAGGGTCAAACTGCCCGCTCCACTGTACAAATAGAGCTGCCTGTGATTTTACCTTCAGCCGAAGAATTGGCAGAACATGAGAATTGGGTCAAACAATTTGAAGAAAAACATGGAACAGCTTGTCTTTTTGCAAAATAAAATCTACATTTCTAGTGGTTTTTTGTATTTAATCGTTTAGCACTTACGTTATAGTTAAACGCAAAGAAGTTTGGCCTTGAACGGGCTACTCACAAACAGATAAAACACTAGGAAAGGTGCAGATACATGTCTTACCAAACCTCTATTCATTTTGACCCGACTGCATTGCTGATAATAAAAAATGAGGTTGATAATTCAATTAAATTAGTTGAATCAGCGGTTAGTTCCTTGGCAGAAGACCAGACTTTACCTTTCGGTATTGATGATGCACTTAATCAATTTGAGCAGTGTGCTCAGGTTCTTGCTCTTATTGACATGCAAAGCCTGGCTAAAATTGCCCAATATTCCGCAGAGTTAATGCGCAAGATTATGGGGAATCCTGCGCAGATTAATACTCAGGAAGTGGTGGCCTTAAGTGAAGGCACCACCATGTTGAAACGTTACATCGAATTTATTTGCTTACGTGAAGTTAAAATTCCACAATTCCTGCTCGACACCCTGAATCGTCTGGAAATTGTGCTGGGTAAACCGATTACGCATGAAGGTCAGCATATCGAGTCATTACTGGACTGTATTACCCCCGATTTTAAACTTCCTCAAGCACCCAGCCTGGAAAAGTCGCAATATGTACATCGCCTGTACAAACTGTCTTTAAACAAGCTGATTAAACAGGAAGAGACTGAATTAGATCTGCAGGCAATCAAACTGGTCGGTGCCTATCTGGCAGGTCTGGCAGAAAATACGCCAAGCAAGCAATACTGGAATCTGGTGCATGTGGCATTTAATCAGATAGATCACTTATTGATCAATGATGCGCGTTTACGTACCCTGATCAGTATTGAACGCAATATGGCACAATATTTCAGTGCTCCAGATCGCTTTAAGCCAAGCCTGCCGGATTTAGCCAATATCTTGAGCTTGTGCATAAGCCAGGAAGATGAGACGGCCCAGCATATCCGTAGCCAGCTAAATGTGGGTGAAGATCATTTGACCGATACCCAATTGCAGGTATTTAGCCGCCATCTCTATGGACCTGATTTTGATACCATGCATACCATTAGTGAACTTGTGACCACAGAAATGGCACAAATTCGTAATGACATCGAATTCAACTATCAAAACATGACAGCTGAGAAAACGAAGGAATTACAGGACAAATTAATCAGTCTTGCCAACATTTTCAAAGTATTGAATCTGAGTGAAGCT
Source organism: Acinetobacter sp. ANC 4216 (assembly GCF_004331195.1). Taxonomy (NCBI): domain Bacteria; kingdom Pseudomonadati; phylum Pseudomonadota; class Gammaproteobacteria; order Moraxellales; family Moraxellaceae; genus Acinetobacter; species Acinetobacter sp. ANC 4216. The sequence continues at coordinate 132,916 of NZ_SJOC01000004.1, forward strand.
TTCAACGATTTATCTCGCCAAGCCAACTTGCTGGACAAGGCTGAAGTGCTGAAAGATGAAAATTTTGCTCAGCAATTGATGAGTTGCATTTTATCGGCAATGAATTCGATTGGTGTTCTGGAACGTCATCACACTTCAAGCCGTTTACAGCTTCGTGTCCATAACATGAACATCTCTTTGGACCGTTTAGATGAAGCGCATGAAGCTTTACTCAATGAAACCAAAGCCGTGACTGAGCTTTCCAGCCAAATCCTGATGCAGTACATGCAAGATCAAAATCTGGCTGCGCTTGAGAATATTCCAACCCAATTGCGTGAAATTGGTGGTGCCCTGCTGTTCTTAAATGCCCCATCCGGTCAGACTTCATTGAACACTGCTGCAACGTTTATCCAACAGCAAATTGAAAATTCTGCAACGATCACTGCTGAACAAATCAACCACATCCTCGACACCTTAGCCAGTGCCGACATGCTGATTGACAATTTAAAATCAAAACAGCCTGTCCTGCAGTCGATGTTTGATGTAGCATTGCAAAGTAGCGAAAAACTGAAAACTGTTGCCTAATGTCCGAATTGTCACTTGCCTATATCTTCCATCAGCATCAACTTTTAGTCGATGAAAACTTTCAGCTCCCTCGGGTAGAACGTTTAGTAAGTGACCTTCAGTTCAACACGGGTGATCAAGTGATTGCCCGTGACCTTCTCGAAAACGAGCCTATTCCTTCCGGCTTGCAACTGGTACCCATCCGTCAATTATTAACGCTCTGGGATACCCAACAATTCGAAGCCGCCAGTCGTGCCATCCAGCTGTTAGAATGGCGCCGCAACCACAAGTTCTGTAGTCATTGTGGACATCCAACTGAAGCCCATGCGACTGAATATGCCATGGTTTGCCCAGCATGTGGTTATCATCAGTATCCACGGGTACAGCCCTGTGTCATTACCGTGATTACCCGTGGTCAAGATGAAATTTTGCTAGCTAAAAATGCCAAAAACAAAACGAATATGTACGGCCTGATTGCTGGTTTTGTTGAGGTAGGAGAAACCCTGGAAGAAGCGGTACGCCGGGAAACTTTTGAAGAAGTGGGCTTAAGACTCAAAAATATCCAGTATCTTGCCAGCCAGCCCTGGCCTTTTCCGAGTAACCTGATGCTCGCCTTCCGTGCTGAATATGCTTCTGGAGAAATCAAGCTGCAAGAAGAAGAAATTAGCGACGCGCAATTCTTTAAAATGGATCAACTGCCTGAAATTCCATTTAAAGGCAGTATTGCCTATGCCATGATTAAACATATTACCGAAGGTCATCCTGTGGCAGATGACACCCGTGAATGGCTTTAAGTCAAGGTTTTAGAGCTTCATCGAGAACCGCCAAAATCTGTTTCTTGGTTTGGAAATAGCGGCTGAACAAACTGGAAACCGACCCCATAATAGACACATGTCCAGTACCCGGGATGGTAATCATCTGGCTATGGTTGCCCTTTTCCTGCAGAATCCGATGTAAATCTTCTGAATTATTATGGCCGACCACCTGATCATTGGAGGCTAAAAACAGGTAATGTCGCACCGTATTGGTTTCCACGAAATAGTAAGGCATCACCTGCTGATAAGGCACGCTTTGGTCAAAAGCATCTGCACAAATCGGATCATCTTTATAATCAAAATGATAAGGCCCAGACAAACCAATAATGGCACGAATTTGGCTGCGGCATTGCAAAGGGTAAGGTGTCGGATGATAAAGTGCCGACATCACATTAAATGCACCCGCCGAATGCCCCATCAATACCAGTTTTTCAGTCTGGATATTGTATCTGGACTGATGCTGGGTCAAATAGTTTAAGGCCAAACTCAGGTCATCAATATAACTGGGAAATATATGCTCGGGCGCAAGATGATAATTAATCACCGCAACATCATAGCCTTCTCTGGCAAAGGCTTCACCCACGAAACGGTAATCTTTTTTATCTCCATGCAGCCATGCCCCACCATGCACAAACACGATTAAAGGCCGATGCTCTAGAGGAGATGCAGCAGAGAAAATATCTAAACGCTGACGGGCTTTTAAACCATAGGCAATGTTTTCAGTGACCGTATAACCTTTACGCGGGGTTAAACGGTTCAGAGCATAACTACCAAAATCGTAAAGGCGAAAATCCTTGTACAGTATTTTCACTTTTTCGATTTTTTGCTGAATTTCCTGACTAACTGTTTGTACAACCTTATTGAGCATAGGTTGGCTCTGCTTGATCCGGATCAATAGCCACCGGTGTCTGTTCAACCGGCAGTGCATTCACGACAGGACTACTAAAACTTGAAGTCATGGCACGCGATTGCTCAATATTATCAATTAAAGTAATAATTTTAGTCACGTTGCCGACTTGTTGCAGCACCTGATTCAAATCATTAATTTCAGCAGTGTTTAAACGCCCCATCACATATAAAACACCATCTTCGGTGTGAATGCGCACTTTACTGTCAGACACCACCACAGCTTTCATAATCAGGCCACGCGTATTTGCCGTCACTGTGGTATCTTGCATAATGGTGCCATAACCAATCTGGTTACCGACAGCAATGTAATTATGCACGGTTTTCACATCACTCATGGCACGGACATTATCTTCTGCCAGCCGTTTCAAGTGTGCATCCGGCACTTGACCGGTTAATAATACATTGCCATGAAAACTTTCAATATTGACACGGGATTGTTTAAAACGACTGTCTAATTTATATAAATTGATTTTAGCGGTACGTTCGATTGAGGAATCAATAAACACCTGTCCAAGAGAACGGGCGCCACTTTCTGTACCTACCGGGGCTGATCCTGTGCCACTAGAGATAAAACTTGCACAACCAGATAAACTTGCTACACACAGTAACGTCATTGCAATACGGTTAAACACTCAGCAAGACTCCTCATTATTCAGTTCTATTTTATGTCAGCATTTACGCTATGATTTTGTTCAAAGATTAATAAACTCTTCATCAAAAGTAAAAGCATTTTCAATCCATTGTTGATCATAAGTGAATTTGGAAAAATCTTGCTGTATGGTTTTTGCAAATTGTTGAAGAAAATCAAAACAAATCACATCAAAACGACAATAAAAGGTTTGCAATTCCGGATGGGCATGCAAAAAGCACAGTGCCGATTTCATCATTTTGCGCTGTTTGGATAAAGAAATGCTTTCGAAGGATTGGGCATACTGGGTCACTGAACGCGCCTTGACTTCGACAAAAACCAGTTCCTGAGCCTGCTGTACAATCAGGTCAATTTCCCCGTAACGGCAATGATAATTTGCCACAACCAGCTGAAAGCCTTGGGCCTGTAATAATGTTAAAGCCTGCTGTTCAGCCCATTGACCCAAATTTAAATGTGCCGTAAGATTTGACATTACAATCCCTTGATTCCCTTTTTGGTATTTTCATAACAGTGTGGAATGCGCTGGATTTGATTGTTATTGACTTGAATCAGTCCGGTCCGCCCCTGGAACTGCATACTTTTTAAATTGGGTTCGGCCAAATACTGGCTCGCAATATGCCAGGCATCCCCACCAAAAGCGATCAGACGCTGATAGGCCATGGAAGCGGCGTTTGCTTGAGCGGCCTGGATGACATCTGGCCATTCAGATTCATATAAGGCCGGCGCATCACAAAATTTTACCCCTACAGGCAATACCTGATCTTGTTCAATGGCATTCGGTAAAATATAGATGTTTTTATGCGGCAGCTTGGGCAGTTTATTCAGCCAGGCATTGTTTCCGAGTAGCAACAAACCAGTATGTTTATTTAACTTTTTGGGTATTTCTTCAATTAAATTCAGAGGATAATTGGTTTCAGTGAGTAAAGAAATCAGAAACAGTTCATTGTCAGTTTCCGAGTCTTTTTGCTGCAACACATACAGCTCTTTGATTTGGTCATTCTGCAATACCTGATTCAGCGCCACTGCATCATCCTGCTTGGACAGGCTAAATTGTCCTACCTTTGCAGATTGTGAGGATACTTCATTCAGGGCCAAAACCCGAACCTTCGGCTGTATCTTGATTAAAGCTTCCACATCCTGACGTGGCAAAGGCCCAACTATCATTTGGGTTTTTTTATTGACATTTTGTTTAAGCAACTGCGCAATCGGTTTTTTGTCCGAGTTTACAAATTTAATGGGTGTTTCCAGCTCTGATGCCTGATAAGCACTCATAAAACCCTGTTTGACACTTAATCCGGCTCGCGCCATAGGCCCCGATTCAGGTAAAATGACCAACACTTCAGCTTGAGCGTGATTGAAAATGCAATACAGGATGAAGCCAATTATTTTTTTATTATTATTCAACATTGGAGAAACCTTATGAGTGCTCAGTTATTTGTTGTAGCAACCCCAATTGGGCACTTAGATGACATTACTTATCGTGCTATTGATATTCTAAAGTCTGTAAGTATCATTGCGGCAGAAGATACGCGTACTTCCGCTCAATTATTAAAGCACTTTAATATAGCAACTCCACTGACTGCCTGTCACGAACATAATGAAAGTAATAAAATTGACATCTTGATCCAGCGCTTGCTGAATGGCGAAAATATGGCCCTGATCAGTGATGCGGGTACGCCGCTGATTAGCGATCCGGGGTTTAAACTGGTTCGTGCGGCACAAGAACATCATATTCGCGTTATTCCGGTTCCGGGTGCCTGTGCCGCCATTGCGGCGCTCAGTTCTGTCGGCTTGCCGAGTGACCGCTTCAGTTTCGAAGGTTTCTTGCCCTCACGCCAAAGCCAGCGTCTCAGCCAGCTGGAAAAGCTGAAAGATGAAACCCAAACCCTGATTTTTTATGAAGCACCGCATCGTATTTTAGAGTCGGTCAAAGATATGGCACAGGTGTTTGGTGCCGATCGTCCTGTGGGTTTTGCCCGTGAAATTACCAAAACCTTTGAAACCATCAAAAAGATGACCTTGGCAGAACTGGTTCAGTTTATTGAAGCTGACCACAACCAGCAAAAAGGTGAAATTGTGCTGGTGATTGGCGGTGCAACTGAAGAAAAGGATCTGGAGCAGGAAAAACTGGACCAGCTCTTGACCCGTTTATTACAGGACTTATCCGTCAAGGCCGCTTCACAATTGGCCGCAGATTTAACGGGGATAAAAAAGAAAGTGGCGTATCAACGCGCTTTGGAACTCAGCAATAAGGTCTAAGCGGCTGTCCGTTTAAAGCACGTTTAAAAGCAAAAAGCATCACGAAAGTGATGCTTTTTTATTTTGTAGCCAAGCTGGCAAAAGAATCTATTAATCTTTTGCTGACTCGTCTGCAGGCACCTCAGTGATGCGACCGCCACGAGCAAGGAAAGCAGCCACTTCATCTTCCAAAGCTTGACGCTGTTTCAGTTTAGCAGTCACTGTCAGTGTTTCGGCTTCAGCCACATCACCATCAGTTGCAACTGAATCACTGTCAGATGCACCTTTTTCAGCAGCTTTTGCTTCATCTTCATCGACTGCAGTGTCTTCTACATCATCGTAGTCATTCATATCTGTCATCTTCCTTTCTCCCCAAAAATGACGTCTATCCATCCAATTTAAATTGATTGTGAACTAGGAAGAAATTTAGCAATCTCTTTAGCTTTCGCATAGAGTCAATTTAAAAAAAATCGTATCTTTTTTAATCAAAAAAGTAACCTTATATAAATATTTGTACAAAAAACAGTTTTTCCTGCTTAAACCGCATATCGTGTATCTTTTAAGATCTGCAATCCGTTGGCTTGAGACATAAAAGCATCTTTTAATGCGGCATGTTGTTCCACTTGTTTCAAGCCAAAATTTCGTGCCCACACCACGGGGAAAAGCGGGGTTCTTTCCATCCATCCAATCGCAGACATGCTGTGCATCATGGCATCGTTTTGGCCTTTGCGGCGGTGTTCGTAGCGCTGCAAGGTCTGTTCATGTGCCCATACGCCACGTTTCAGATCATGCAACAGGGCATCGCATAAAATGGCTGCGTCCAGACAGCCAATATTGACCCCTTGACCGGCCAGTGGATGAATCACATGTGCAGCATCTCCAATCAAGGCTAAACCGGCTTTGACATACTGCTGTGCGGCACCTGCTTTCAGCGGGAACTGTGCCCGTGGTGTTGCCTCTAACACCTCACCCAGCATGTGATGACTTTCACGCGTGAGCAACGCAGTAAAATCGGCATCATTCAAGGCTGCATATTCTTCCGCATAATCGTCTGGCAATGTCCAGACAATAGATTGCCAATAGCCTTCCTGTTCCGGCTTTAAACTGGCCATCGGTAAAAAGGCCAATGGGCCAGTTTCCAGAAAAATCTGACGGGCCACATGCTGATGTGGCTGGGCCGTTCGAATGGCACAGCTCAAACCGGCCTGTTTATAATCCAGAATATCCAGGTCAATAAAGGCCTGTTCACGGACAAAGGAATTTGCACCATCCGCGCCGATCAGCAGTCTGGTTTTTAATTGGGTACCATCTGCCAGGTGAATCTGCCAGATTCCCCCCACACCCTGCTCTATAGCTGTGACCTTGACCTGAGTACGATAATCCTGAAGCTGCTCCAGCATTTTTTCCTGAATGGCCAGGTTCAACAGGCTTGGCTCGACCATCGACCCTAAAGCTTGCTCAACCGATGGCGTCTGCGCTGTTGCATGCCCAAAGTTAATTTCACCATAGCCATTTTTATTCCACACTTGCATGCCTATATAGGGCTGCTGGCGTGCCAGCTTTTCCCAGACACCGACCGTTTTCAATAAATGAATGGTCGCCTGGCTGAGCGCCAGCACACGCGGGTTGGCAACACTTTTGGTTTTCCCGGCATCCAGGATGGGAGCGGCATCCAGTACCGTGGCCTGCACGCCACCTTGTGCCAGTAATAATGCTGTCAGACCACCGACCAGACCACCGCCAATAATGACGACATCGAAAACATCAGCTTGAACTGGACTCATGCTTTTAACCCCATTGCATAATTGGCCACCAGAGGCTTAATGCCTGGGATTGTATCAAAAGCGACCAAGCCTGTATTCCGAATGAATTTTAGAACGGGGTTGTTATTGCTAAAACCACGGACCACTGAATCACAGAATTTAATCACGCGTTGCTGATCGGTCAGACGGGATTTTTCATAGTCTTGCAGCATGGCTGCATCACCTAAGTCGGCTTGTTGTGCGACTTGTTCGATTAAATAACGGAGCAAAACATAGGCATCACGCATACACAGGTTAAAGCCCTGACCGGCTACCGGGTGGATGGTATGGGCTGCATTGCCCATCAGTACCACACGTCCAACGGCCTGTTTTTCTGCCAAAACTTGCGACAAAGGGTAACTAAAACGCTTGGCAGTTTTCTGGAATTTACCCGCACGGTCACCATAGGTTTGCTGTAAAGCATCAAGGAAGTGCTGGTCATTTTCATCGCCCAGCCATTCGCCTTCTGTACCTTTTTGCACCGGCCAAACCACTGAACGGCGGTATTCACCCGGTAATGGTAACAGCGCTAAAGGTCCAAGCGGGCTAAAACGTTCAAAGCCGACATGGTTATGCGGTTTTGAAGTTTGTACAGTCGTAACAATAGCCACTTGATCATAGTCATGTACCGATGCACCAATGCCCAAGGCTTTACGACAAAATGAATCGCGGCCATCGGCAGCTATGACCAGCTTGGATTGTAAAGACAATGTTTCTTCGCCACGTTGCGCTGCGATATAAGCAAAGTCAGCATCTTGGGTCAGTGAGGTCACTTGTACGCCATCAATCAGTTCAATCAATGGCTGTTTGCGCACTTCTGTTAGCAACACACGGCCGAGCCAGGCATTTTCAATGACCTGACCAAAACTTTCGACTTTTTCCTGTTCTGCTTTTAAACGTGCCTTGCCAAAGCTGCCCTGTTCGGTAATATGCACTTCCAGAATTGGCGTGGCATGTTCTTGCAGTGCATCCCATAAACCGAGTTCCTGATAAATTTGTACGCTACGGCGTGACAAGGCACTGTTACGTGCATCAAAGCTCGAATGATAAGGTACAAGATTGGCATCATCATAATTGGGGTACTTAATGGCTTCGAGCAGCTTCACTGCAATGTTTGCCTTAGCCAACATCAAGGCTAAACTTAGCCCGACCATACCACCACCGACGATGATCACTTCTTGCTGCATGTTTTGATCCTTTTATGTCGTATCTATCAGGTCTAGATACTTATAATCTTGATTGATTTTATATTACCTCAAAGAAATGCATTTTTATAATGAATTAGCACTGCCTCTTATAGATGATATCCAATGCTGAATGGATTTCAGTCAAACTCGGCTTATTCCCTCGCTGTCTTGGCTCCATAAAAAATGTTTAACGCTTAGTGCTCAATATCGTGGCGATATTCCTCAAATAGCCACCATGAAAAAACATGTTGAAGTGATCGGCTTCAAGTCTGTATGGAGATGAAATTTCCTCAGGAAACCGTCATGTTTCAATCTCGAAACGTAAAAAAACGGAACTTAAGTTCCGTTTTTCCAGACTCAATGGAATTCTCATAACACGATGATACAGATTACAGAAAAATCGCCTTCATGAGGTTTCAAGTGGGTCTTTGTATTCGGTCGTGATCTGCTAACGCAGCACTCTTGTCTGAGGCTCATGATGTACTGTTCTGCCTAATTTCGTGCCTGTATAAATCAGGTAGAGTGCCGACAAGCCCACCAAGATATAAATAATCCTGGATAGAACGCTCATTTCACCAAAAATAGCGGCAACTAAATTGAAATCAAATGCACCAATTAAGCCCCAGTTCAGGCCACCAATAATCGCCAAAGCGTAAGCAATCCAGTCGATCGTATTTAATCTCATCATTTTTCTCCCACTGTTCTTTAGTTTATTTAAGGATCAAAGAAATTATGGGAAAGAACGCAGATTTAATATGTTGCTTTGATGCTAATAACAGATTTCTTGTGTTGAAGTCGTGTCAGTTTTTAAACTTTAAATTTTAACTGGGTTGGTTTTATTTAAGTTATTCGCGATAAACGTAAGTAAAAAAGCCGATCATCTGACCGGCTTTTCATCCTAAAAATTGCTTAGGCTACTTTGGCTTTTGCCATCAGGGCTTCAATATCTTCCACTGTTTTCACCACACCTTTGGTGAGCACCAGTGGTCCATTTTCGGTAGCAACCACATCATCTTCAATGCGGATACCAATGCCACGCCATTTGGCATCGACAGTTTCATCATCAGGTGCAATGTACAAACCCGGTTCAACCGTCACCACCATGCCCTCTTCATAGGCACGCCATTCGCCATCCTGTTTATAGGAACCGACATCGTGCACATCCATGCCCAGCCAGTGTCCGGTACCATGCATGTAGAACTGACGGAAACTTTCTTTTTCAATAATTTCCTCAAGATCACCGTGCATAATGCCAAGGTCCAATAAACCCTGAACCAGAATGCGTACCGCCACATTGTGCGGTTCCTTATAAGAATTGCCAATGCGTACGGCATCAATCGCAGCCAGTTGTGATTTTAATACCAGCTCATATAGGGCTTTCTGTTCAGGACTGAACTTGCCATTGACCGGAAAAGTACGGGTGATGTCTGAGGCATATAACTGATATTCGCAGGCTGCATCAATCAGCACCAGATCACCATCATTCAGTGCTTTGTCATTTTCCACATAATGCAAAATGCAGGCGTTGGCTCCCCCACCAACAATACTGTTATAGGAAGGCACGCAGCCATTTTTACCAAAAATATAATTCAGCTCGGCTTCCAGTGCATATTCCATCATGCCCGGTTTCACCGTTTGCATGGCACGGGTATGCGCTTCTGCCGAAATATCCGATGCAAGCTGCATGAGCTTGATTTCTTTTTCAGATTTATGCAAACGCATTTCATCCACAATGCGGTCGAGTTGAATCACTTGGGCAGGTGCAGAAGTACCTTTGCGTGATTCACCACTGGCTTTGGCAATCCATTTTGCTACACGGGCATCAAAATCGGCCTGGTGACCAATACGATAGAACAGCTTTTGTTTATTGTGCAGTTTCTCGATAATTTCTTCATCGAGCAGGTCAATGGCATAGGCTTCATCCGCCTCGTAATCATCCACTGCACCGTCTACACCGGCACGGTAACCGTTCCAGATTTCCATCTCGCGGTTACGTTCACGGCAGAACAGACTATAGGTATAACCTTCATCAATCGACTCAAAAGTCTCGATCACCGCCACGGCTTCAGGCTCTGCAAAGCCCGTCAGATAGAAAAAGCTGCTGTCTGCACGGAATTTATAATCCGCATCGCGGTTACGCAGGGCAACCGGACTGGTGGCAATAATTGCAATACTGTGCGGACCCATTTCTTCTGCCAGGCGGTCACGACGTTCCTGAAAATCTGCTTGAGTCAGTTTCATCATTAAGTGTACTTTTGTCTTTTATGGGTAAGTGATAACTTTTAAAGGGTCAGTTAAATGATCTGTTCTTGAACACCCTCGCCCGAATTAGCTCGGACGATGTGGAGTAAACATTTCAACTACACTGCTGGCTTCTGTAGCCGCAGTATTTTTTTGCAATTGCGGCTGGATGTTTTGCAGCAATGGGGTTTCTGCCACTTCCACTTTCTTGCGTCCCAATGACAGGCTGACAGGAATCAAGCGCACAAATTCGTAAAGCTCCTGATAGCTTTCTTCGCCTTCTTCGTCATCATCCGATTCATCAAACTCGACTGCTGCAACATCCTGCAGATGTTCAATCAGTTCCATTTCATCCTGACGGATATGACCGGAAGCCAGACCAAATCCCAATACTACACCGGCACACCAGTCTGCCAGGGCCTGTACACGATCCGCAAGAACATGTTCATCATCCGGAAGCAAAGGCAAATAATCGAGTTCATCTTCAGATAAAGCATGGGCAATATCTTCCGCTTCATCGGTTAATACCTCTAAAACCTGCTGCTCTAGCGCCGGAATTTCAAGGGTCGCTAAAATCTGTTGCCATTCATCACCGGTGGGTGCCTGAGTAACACAAACAATACCCGTTAGCAGTCCATGTAACTCACTTGGACTTGAAATCTCTTCAATTTTTGAAAAATTGTGGTGCCATTCTGACCAACCTGAAATATCGTCTTGCATTCGCTTATCCAATCTCTATACTTCTTATATATTACCTTTGTTTGCGATACTGTGCGACTACGATATGTTAGAAGAATTACAGCGTCTACAGGCGCATATTGGCGTTTTAAAAACGCGACTTGCGCATTTTAAAAGTGAAAATGATGCCCTCAATGCTGCAAAAGCAGATTCCAACGAGCACCATCATGCCCAAATTGTGCAAAAAAATGGCATCATCACCCAGAAACAAGAAGAAATAGATAATCTGAGCGAGCAATTAAGCGAAACCCAATCACAATTCAAGCAATTGAATAGCGATGCAGCCTCTTTGGCAGACCGTTATAGCCGCCTGGAAAAAAGCTGTACCGATCTTAAGAACCGTTTTCAGGAAATTCTGGCTGAGCGTAATGAATTACGTGTCATTAAAGAAAAGATGCAAAATGATCAGCGTCTTGCTCAACAGGAAATTCAAGGCTTGCAGCAGGAACGTGAAAGATTGTTACAAAAAAATGAACATGCCAAAGCCAAAGTTGAAGCCATTATTCAGCGTCTTTCTATTTTAGGTACTGCTCAAGATCAGCATGCGCAAGAAATTCAACAACTTGCTCACCCAGCCGATGTAAATGAGGATATTTAATCATGAGTGAACAAATTGCTGTGGAATTGCGTGTACTCGGCCATAATTTTCGTTTAGCCACCACTGAAAAAGAAAAAGCTGATTTAGAGCGTGCAGCTGAACTGTTAAATGAAAAATATGATGATTTTCGCCGTAAAGCGCCACGTGTCGAACCAAGTAAACTGATTATTATGGTGGCGCTTGAACTGATGCAGGAAGTTCTTTCAATGAATAAATCCTTGCAAGAATACGCCCATTGCGAGCGCTTGCTGACGACCATTTTAGAAGATGTCGAGGATTTGGTTTAATTTCCTGTTAAATTGAATAAACTATCAGCATTTGGGATTTAACTTTACAGTTGTTGCACATTGAGGATTTGCCAACACCTCATTATTGGTTATACTTATTCTATCTCTGAGGTGTTCGCCAGTGAGTCTATATCCCTGCCGATACTTAAATCTACGGATTGTGTTCTGCATATTTAGAGTGTATGCCCATCTTCGAATGGGAAACCCAGCAAGTATGCGTCGCGTCCACCTTGAACTTCTTCGGGTTCAGGGTAACGACATGCAGCGGCATCTTCGGAGTGTTTTTTCTTATTAGTCTCAGTGACCTTGATTACAATATTTAATCCTTTATTTTTCTTTTTAAAACATTTTTAAATTTTACTCCCCCTCATATTGATTGATTATTGATTGATATTTTATGCAAAAAAATACCCAAGATTTTCATCTTGGGTATCTCATTTAAGTTCTGGCATTCAGTTATTTAGACTTTTGCAGCCGCAAAGCATTAATCACAACAGACAACGAACTCAGCGACATGGCCACCGCAGCAAGCATCGGGGTTAATAACAGCCCGGTTAAGGGATAAAAAACACCCGCCGCAACCGGCACACCTAAGCCGTTATACACAAAAGAGAATGCCAGGTTCTGCTTCATGTTCTTCACGCCCAGTTTTGCCATATGGATCGCATCGGCTACACCGCGAATATCACCTTTGACCAAAGTCACCTGAGCCGTCTGTTTGGCAATATCGGTACCATTGCCCATCGCCACACCGACATTGGCCTGGGCAAGTGCCGGTGCATCATTAATGCCATCGCCCGCCATTGCCACAACTTTGCCTTGAGCCTGATATTTCTTAACCAGATCTAATTTTTCAGTCGGGGTACAGTTGCCATAAACCTGCTGAATCCCCAGCTCAGCCGCGACCAGTTTGGCATTCTGTTCATGGTCACCAGTCGCCATCACCACTTCAATGCCATCGGCAATCAGCTGATCAATCACCTGATGGGCATTGTGTTTAATCGCATCATGAATGGAGATATAGGCCAACACCTGCTGCTCATTGGCCAGGAAACTGATCACATTACCGCTCTCGCGTTGCGCATCCAGCTGCGCCTGAGCATGTGCAGAAAGCTGCAAACCCAACTGATCAATCAGCTTTTGACTGCCCACATACAGGGTTTGACCCTCAATTTGCCCTTTCACCCCAAAACCGGTGACATCTTCAAAATCACTGACTTTCAGCAATTGTTCATGCGGAACCAGCCTGGTTAAAGTCTGTGCAATCGGATGGGTTGAATACTGTTCAATCGAGGCAATCCATTGTTCCACCTGCGTTTGCTGAGCTGTATCTGAAAGCAGTTTAATCTCTTTCAGGCTCGGTTTACCTTCAGTCAAGGTTCCGGTTTTATCGACAATTAAAGTGGTGACTTTGCTTAAGGCCTCAATCGCCTCTGCATCTTTAAACAGCACGCCCTTTTGCGCTGCCCGCCCTGTGGTGGCCATCACCGACATCGGCGTTGCCAGCCCCAAAGCACATGGACAGGCAATAATCAGTACTGCCACTGCACACATCAGCGCCAGATCAAACTGGGCTTTGCCAAAGAGCATCCACGCCATAAAGGTCAACACACTAATCGCCAGAACAATCACCACAAAATATTTGGCAAATACATCGGCAAGTTTTTGCAACGGCGCTTTGGAACGCTGTGCTTCCGCCACGGTCTGAATCATTTTCGCCAAAGTGGTATTGGCGCCCACTGCCGTGGTTTGAATACGGATACTGCCCTGCTGGTTCACCGTACCGCCAATCACCCGGTCATCGACTTCTTTTTTCACCGGAACAGGTTCACCGGTCATCATGGCTTCATCTACATAGGTTTTGCCTTCCACCACAATGCCGTCGAGTGGAATCTGGTCCCCTGAAGAAATCTGCAGGATATCGCCCTGCTTGACCATGCCAATATCCACCTCAACTACCTGATCATGCTGCACCAGTTTTGCAGTATGCGGTTGCAGTTTCAGTAACGACTTTAACGAGTCAGCTGTCTTGGCACGTGCTTTCAGTTCCATGATTTGCCCAAGTAAACTCAAGGACACAATCATACACGCCGCTTCATAATACACGGCGACCCCATGACCGGTTTTGGCCTGCATCGGGATCAGGGATGGAAAAACTGTCGCCACAAGACTGTAAATAAATGCCGCCAGCACTCCGACACCAATCAGGCTCCACATGTTCAGGTTACGGGTTTTATAGGAAATCCAGCAACGCTCAATAAAAGGTTTTCCTGCCCAAAGGATGACGGGAATAGACAACACCAGTTCAATCCACGGCTGAATATGCTGCGGAATAAAGGCATGAATATGCGAACCCATGGCCAGTGCAAAGACAATTAAAGTCAGTGGCAACGTCATCCAGAAGCGACGGCTGAAATCGACCAGCTCAGGATTGAGGGCATCATTTAAGCTTGGCTGCATCGGCTCCAATGCCATGCCACAGATGGGACAGGTTCCCGGCCCTTTCTGCACAATTTCAGGGTCCATCGGACAGGTATAGTCCATATCTTCCGCGCCTTCTGGCACAGGTCGCTGGTCTGCCGGAAGCAGATAAAACTCCGGGTCGCCTTTAAATTTTTCCAGGCAGGACGGGTTGCAGAAATAGTAAGTTTTCGCCTGATACTCTGTTTTTAAATCGGTTGAAGTATCTACCGACATGCCACACACAGGATCAATTTCCGAACTCTGTACTGATGCAGGATGAGTTCCGCCACAGCAACTGGATTTCTTTTCTGCAACGGCCGCTTTTGATGTTGAACCGCAGCAGGAAGATGCTGTTGGCTGAGTCTGCACATATTGCTCAGGCTGCTGGTTAAATGCAGTCAAACAGCGTTCTGAACAGAAATAATACTCTTTTGATTCAAACTGGCTGTGCCATTTAGAATCGGTTTTCACCTGCATGCCACAAACCGGATCGACCGTTGTTTCACTCACCTGTTCTACGGTTTGCGCTTTAGTTCCCGCACAACAGCCTGAGGATTGCGCTACTGGCGGTTGATTTTGCGAACCACAGCAAGATTTTTTTTCATCTGCTTTTGGTTTAGATGCACAACCGCAGCCCGAAGCTTTAGGTTTATTTTTTTCTAAATACTGTTCCGGGTGGGCCTGGAATTTATCCAGACAGCCCTGACCGCAAAAATAATAAATTTTATCTAGGTATGTAGTGTGCGGCTTGGATAAATCTGTCACGGTCATGCCACAGACAGGATCAATATATTGCTCTGCTTCAACCTTTTGACTGCCACAACACGAACTGGATGATGCAGCAACTTTTGCCCGACTGGCACAGCCACAGCCGGAAGCCGGCTTGTTTTGCTGCTGAAGGTATTGCTCAGGAGAATTGATAAATTTCTGTTTGCAGCCATGGCAACAGAACAAATATTTTATCCCCTCAAATTCAAAAGCATGTTCCGAATGCTCAGACACATTCATGCCACATACTGGATCAACTGTTACTAATTCAAGAGCTGAATTCTGTTTTTCACAGCAGGAAGATTTTTGTTGCTCATTCATCCGACTCACCTATTTTATTCTTTCATTGTGTTAGCATAAAGTCTGTACCCAGGTACAGAGTCAAGTCATTTGAGGATATTTTATGCTCACCATCGGAAAACTGGCCAAACACTGTCATGTCAACGTCGAAACCATCCGCTATTATCAGCGCATCGGTTTAATGCGCGTACCTGAATCCACGCAGAGCTACCGCTATTACAATGACAAAGACATTGAAACCTTAAGCTTTATTCAAAAAGGCAAAGATGCAGGCTTGCAGCTCAGTGAAATACAGGAATTACTGCAACTTCAACTCGAAGACCGTGAACAGGTAAGGCATGTCATAGAGCAGCGCCTGGAAAAAATTGACCAAAGGATTCAGGAATTGCAGGCACTCAAAACCCGTTTAAGCAGCTGGGTGGATGAATGTAAAACCACCAGTGAAAGCGGTTGCCCGATTTTGAAAGAGCTGAAAAACAGTTAAACTGCTTTATAAGATGAATATTTATCTATTTTTTTGGGAACAAATAAAAGATGTCCGTGGATTTAAAAGTTTTACGCAAGCAACTTCGACATCAGCGCAGAGCCGTTTCCAGCTTTCAACAAAAACAGGCACAACAAAAAGTACTTCAGCAACTGATCCGGCTCAAACATTTTCAGCATGCAAAAAAAATTGGTGTGTATCTGCAGGCTTTTGGAGAGATTCATACCAGACAAATTATTGAATACTGCTTTAAAAAGCATAAGCAGGTCTATCTGCCGATGATTTGCAGCATGAACCAGCAATTGCACTGGGTCAAGATTACGCAGCAACAATACCGAAACAATCAGTTTTCATATCATCCCTTGGGCATGAAAGAGCCGATGGCCGGGCGTGGGGCGCATGTTTCGACGCTGGATTTTTTAATTATGCCTTTACTGGCTTGTGACCTCTATGGCACCCGCATTGGGATGGGTGGCGGTTTTTACGACAAAACCCTGGCCAGTGCACCCCATAAGCCCTATCGGCTTGGTCTTGCGCATGACTTTCAATTGATTCCATTCCGCCTGCATCGCGAAACCTGGGATCAACCTCTGGATGCCTTACTTACCCCTGCAAAATATCTACATTTTAAGCGTTGAATTGGTATTTTTGACGAATAGGAATATTTTAAAATCACATATTTACTCATTTTTTATACATTTTCATTTGCCCTGCCCTTGTAATTTTTAAAATACACTTCACTATAAAAATATGGCAACACCATTGTTACTCATTAGGAGTGCCCATGTCTGAAATTATTATGAATCAAGAAACCTTAGATGCACAGGTTCCAAGCGTATTACCACTTTTAGCGCTACGAGATGTGGTGGTTTATCCCCACATGCAAATTGCGTTATTCGTAGGTCGTGAAAAATCGATCAAAGCAGTTGACGTGGCCCGTAACAGTGACAATCTCGTATTTGTAGTTGCACAACAAGATTCTCTTACAGAAGAAATTGATCACGACAACTTATATCAATACGGTACTGTCGCGAAGATTGTGCAAGTTGTGAATCATGAAAATGATGAAAACTGTATAAAGGTACTCATTGAAGGCTTACACCGTTCCAAGCTGGTCAAAATCATCGACCATGATGAATACTTATCAGCCGAACATGCCATTAGCCCAATGACCGTGAATGTTGCAACGGCCTCTCAAGCGACACGTGTGCAAGAACTGCGAACTTTATTTGCCCAGTATGCAGAAGCCAAATTACGTAATGCACGTGAATTGATTACGGCTGCAAATAAGATCGATGACTTGTTGCAACTGTTGTTCTTTGTGGCAACCCGTGTGCCCTTGAACATCGATATCAAGCAAAAGTTCCTGGAACATGATGATTTTGAAGCACATTTGACTGAGCTCATGACTTATTTGCTGCAACAGTCTGAGGAACAGCAGATTGAACAAACCTTGCATGACTCGGTAAAACGCCAGATGGAGAAAAACCAGCGCGAATACTTCCTGAATGAAAAAATGAAAGTCATTCAGCGCGAGCTTTCCGACATGAACGGCGGTGCTGAAGATGACGTGGCTGAAATTGAACGTCGCCTTGAAGAAGCTGATTTACCTGAACACGTGCGTAAAAAAGCCGAATCTGAATTCCGTAAGCTCAAAGCCATGCAACCGGCTTCCAGTGAAGCTGCGGTGGTGCGCAACTATATCGAGGCGATTTTAGATACGCCTTGGAATAAGGCCAGCAAAGTCAGCATTAACCTGAACAAGGCGCAAGAGATTCTGGATGCCGACCACTATGGTCTGGACGAGGTGAAACAGCGTATTGTTGAATACCTTGCTGTTCAATCACGCGTGAAAAAACTTAAAGGTCCGATTCTTTGCCTGGTTGGTCCTCCAGGGGTGGGTAAAACGTCCCTGGGTGAATCGATTGCCAAAGCCACAGGCCGTGAATTTGTACGTATGGCTTTAGGTGGCGTGCGTGACGAAGCGGAAATCCGTGGTCACCGCCGTACCTATATCGGTGCAATGCCAGGTAAAATTGTCCAGTCCTTGACCAAAGTTGGCGTGAAGAATCCGCTGTTCTTGCTCGACGAAATTGACAAGATGGCACAGGATTACCGTGGCGACCCTGCTTCTGCCTTGCTTGAAGTACTTGATCCATCACAAAACAGCAAGTTCAACGATCACTACCTCGATCTTGATCTTGACCTGTCTGAAGTGATGTTCATCTGTACTGCAAACAGTATGAATATTCCTGAGGCTCTTTTAGACCGTATGGAAGTAATCCGTCTGCCGGGTTATACCGAAGAGGAAAAGGTCAATATTGCCGAGCGTTACCTGGTTCCTAAAGCCATTAAGGACAACGGTTTGCGTGCGAAAGAATTGACCATTCATGAAGAAGCAATCCGTGACATCGTGCGTCGTTATACTCGCGAAGCGGGTGTGCGTAGCCTTGAACGTGAAGTGTCAAAAATTGCCCGTAAAGTGGTGAAGGAAGCGGTCAGCAAAAAAGCCAAAAACCTGCATATCGATGTCACTGCTGAAAACCTGTCTGATTACCTGGGCGTACATAAGTTCGACTTCGGTATGGCAGAAGAAGAAGCACAAGTGGGTCGTGTCAATGGCTTGGCTTGGACTTCAGTTGGTGGCGAATTGCTTTCGATTGAAGTTGCTGCGGTAAAAGGTAAAGGTAAATTCATTACCACCGGTTCACTCGGTGATGTGATGAAAGAATCCATTACCGCTGCAATGACTGTGGTGCGTACTCGTGCCGATGCCTTGGGTATTGAGGCTTCAAGATTTGAAGAAACCGATATTCATGTGCATTTACCTGAAGGTGCAACACCGAAAGATGGTCCATCTGCAGGTTTAGCCTTAACTACCGCACTGGTTTCAGCTTTCACAGGCATTCCGGTACGTGCCGATATTGCCATGACCGGTGAAACCAATCTGGGCGGTCGTGCAATGCGCATTGGTGGCTTGAAGGAAAAACTTTTAGCTGCACATCGCGGTGGCATCAAGCTAGTATTTATCCCTCAAGAGAACGCTCGTGACCTGGTGGAAATTCCAGAAAATGTTAAAGCCGGCCTTGAAATTAAGACCGTGAAAAGCATCGATGAGATCTTGCCATTGGCCTTGGTAGAAGCACCAAAACCTTTGGTGAAAGCCCCAATTGTTAAACCAATTGCAGAAGGCAAAGCAGCCCGTCATTAATTGTAATTTGCTACAAAAAAAAGAGAGCTTCGGCTCTCTTTTTTTGTGTAAAAGTTTTACGATATTGATAAAGCCTCAACTTGAAAAATCAGCAGCTCATCCCCAGTTAATATTATAGAGACACAGATGCGCTGTAAGTTTCTAATTTATTTCTAGTTAGAAAGTTGTTAACAAGTTATGTGAATGGTCATCTACATCTCCAGGTGGATGACCTTTTGATCGCAGTCCCAGTATTCTATTCAGGGGCTGCGTTTTTTATTGTTCCTATTCATCCGCCTGCAGCATCAAGCTATAAGCCAGTCCATCTATGACATTGGCCATTTTGGCAATATTTAGGGTTTTCAAGGTATCCGTGGCTCGATGATAGTGCTTGTTACGGAAATGACCTGTATCGGTAATCATCATCGCTGGAATATCCAACTTCCAGTAATTCAGATGATCTGAAAATTCCATCCCCGTGATAAAGGACGGTGCCACCAGTCGTTGACATTCCAGGCGGTCCAGTATTCGCATCGATTCACAATATTTCGCACTCAAATCATAAGACTGTAAATTACTGACAGCTGCTATAAAATTACCATGACTGGGATAAACCCACTTCAAACCGGCCGGATATTGCTGGATCAGATTTTCATCATAGTAACCGATCATCTCTAAAATATACACGCCCCGGATGTGGTCTTTTTGGGCTTGAATGGATTTTGCATGCACAAAACTGCCCATCTGTTCGGTCTTGAAAAATGGCGGCTCCTGCAAGGTATAAAACACAAATTCGACATTATGTGCCAGCTGGGATTTCTGCTGTACCAATATGCGCGCGGTTTCAATCACCCCGGCTACTCCGGAAGCATTATCATCTGCTCCCTGCTGCTCCCCAAACACGTCATAATGCGCACCGACAATAATTTTGTCGGAGTGACCTGCGGTTAAAGTACACACCACATTGCGGTAACCCAAACCATTGACCGCATAATTCTGATACTGGCAAGGGATGCCAAACAAACGCATTTGTTCTTTAATCCATGCGGAAACACGCTGTAATTCTTCTCTATTCTTATAATGGCGATGTCCCTGCGGGCCGATGATTTGCTCCAGATAAACCTTTAAATTATCGGTACTGGCAGGTGTTATGCTGGGTGATGCCCAAATTGAAGTATTCAACAAAAGCGTGCAAAGAAAAGTGCTCAACCATAAGCCTGAATTTTTATCCTTTTTTAATCTCATTGATTATTCGTCCTCTCTTCTTATGCATATTCAATCCATTACTGAAGATTAAAGCAGCATCTCGCAAGGCTTTTCAATTGCAATTTGTTGCTCAAAAACAAGTAAAACCAGTTTTAGCGTTTATAATAAAGAGGACTCTCAAATCATCGAATCTTATGAAAATCCGTATTATTACCATCGGTCAAAAAATGCCAGCCTGGGTGCTCACCGGTTTTGAAGATTACTTCAAGCGTATCCAGCCTTTTGTGCAGACTCAAATTATCGAATTACCTATGGCAAAACGCGGAAAAAACGATTCTGAAGCCGATATCCTGAAATATCGCCAGATTGAAGGTGAAAGCATTCTGAATGCACTGAAACACAATGAAACCCTGATTGCCCTTGAAGTCGGAGGTAAAGAATTCAGTACTGAAAAACTGGCTGAAACCATGAAACAATGGATGCTCGAAGGGAATGATATGGTCTTGGCGATTGGCGGTCCGGATGGGCACTCCGAAGCGGTACGTAAGGCTGCTGCATGGCACTGGTCTTTATCCAAGCTTACCCTGCCTCACCCTTTGGTTCGCGTCATGCTGATCGAGCAGCTCTACCGCGCAATGAGTATCAACCATAATCATCCTTATCATCGGGCGGGTTGAACGGCTTCATCCTGCACTAGGTGATTTAAGCTGGACAATACCGTATCAGGCGAACCTATTGCCAAGCTTGGGTTATCCACCTGACCGGACCCTGCATTATTGTTCCAAAAAAGGAACAATATGTTGATATAAATTGTATTTATTCTATTTCTCTTTATTTGGCATCATAGCCTCAATCGATGTTATTTAAATTAGGCGCATCAACATGAATCTACAGACTTTACCCGGTTTATTTATTTCGCATGGATCACCCATGCTGGCGCTGAATCCGGAACAGGTTGGTCCTGCGTTGGAGCGATTGAGCTTAAACCTGCCTCGGCCTGAAGCCATTATTGTGATGTCTGCCCACTGGGAAAGTAATGCACTTGAGGTCAGTAGCAGTGTCCGCCCTGAAACCTGGCATGACTTTCGCGGTTTCCCGCCAGAGCTGTATGAAATACGCTATCCTGCACCGGGTCAGCCTGAACTCGCAGAAGAAATCCTGCATCTTTTAGCCAGTGCCGGCTTTGCTGCGCATGCCAATAGCACCCGCCCTCGGGATCATGGCGTGTGGATGCCATTGCTGCATATGTATCCTGCTGCCGATATTCCGGTGGTAGAAATTTCTTTACCGATGAACATGTCTGCCGAAGATATTTATAAAATTGGCCAAACCCTGGCACCCTTGCGTGAAAAGCAGGTGTTGTTGATCGGTTCGGGAAGTATTACCCATAACCTGCGTGAACTGGCATGGCATGGTGAAGCCGCTACTGTGCCGGAATGGGCTTCTACATTCCGTAACTATGTGGTCAATAAGCTGAACCATAATGATTATGCTGCGGTACTGGACTGGCAAACCATTCCTTATATAGAGCGTAATCATCCAACCTTGGAACACTTTGCTCCATTATTCTTTGCCATGGGCACAGGTCACCGTTTTAGTATTGTGCATAGCAGTTTCAGTATGGGTTCTTTGGGTATGGATATTTATCGTTTCGATTAATTCATGGTTCTTGGACTTTTCACAAAGTATTTAAAAGAAATCTGCCCACCAATTCATAACTTTTTATTAGTAATTAACAAAATTATAGTTATGGATACATTTTGAAACCGAATTCACCAAAATGTATCCATATTTTATAAACGCTTATACTTTATTCTCTTAAAAATTTTCAAAACCAGATACTTTTAAAATGAAATTTAAACTTCTAGCAATTGCCCTTTTCCCTCTTACGCTTACCGCCTGTCAATCTGGCGATATACAAAAAGCTGGAGATGTCGCCATGTCTGTCTTACAACAACAAAATGCAGATCAAACGCTCAGTACTTATCAATGGAGTACAACTACAGGCACTGCACCAAAACCACTGCTACTGAATTTTGATCATAAAGGACATTTAAGTATTGCAACCAGCTGTAATGGCATGGGTGGTAGCTGGAAAGTCGAAAATAATCAGATTATTACCGGTAATCTAATCTCTACCCAGATGACATGTGAAGACTCAGCCATGCAGCAGGAAAAAGTTGCTACAGATTTATTTGCTAACCGCAAAGCACCGTTCATTCTAGATTTAAAAGATCCACAGCAACCAACATTAACCATAGTTTCAGCAACAGGTCAGAAATACATATTCACCGGCACCATGACGCCGGAAAGCAAATATCAAAGTCAGGCTGAAACCATTTTTCTGGAAATTTCACCTGAAACAAAACCATGTACTGGGGTTGCACCACAAACCTGTTTACAGGTTCGGGAGGTTAAATACAGTGAAAGCGGGATAAAAACCCAGGTCGATAAAGACTGGACTTTGTTCTATGACAAAATCGAAGGTTTCACCCATAACCCCAATGAGCGACAAATCATCCGGGTCAAGCGTTATGAAATCAAGCATCCTGCTGCAGATCAGTCGAAATATGCTTATATCCATGACATGACGGTTGAACGCTCAACTGTTAAGTAAATAGTTTATTCAGGACATAAAAAAACCGGGGCATTTGCCCCGGTTTTTTTAAAGCTTAAACCAAGTCAGACTTAGAATACGCCTTGAGCAAGCATAGCATCAGCCACTTTTACGAAGCCTGCAATGTTCGCACCATCAACATAATTCACAGTACCATCTTCTTTAGTACCGTATTTCACGCAGTTACGGTGAATTTCTTTCATAATCGCGTGTAAACGTTCATCAACTTCTTCAAACGTCCAGCCTAAACGCAATGCATTTTGAGACATTTCAAGACCAGAAGTCGCTACACCACCAGCATTCGATGCTTTACCTGGTGCATAAAGGATTTTCGCTTCAACGAATTTTTCCACTGCTTCAAGCGTAGACGGCATATTTGCACCTTCAGCAACACAAATCACGCCATTTGCAAGAAGTTGAGCTGCATCGTCTGCATTTAATTCGTTTTGAGTTGCACATGGAAGCGCGATGTCACACTTGATAGACCAAGGACGTTGACCTTCAAGATATTCAAAACCGTGTTTAGACGCAAACTCAGAAATACGGCCACGTTGAACGTTTTTAAGTTCCATCACTTCAGCAAGAAGTTCTTCAGTGAAACCGTCTTTAACGAATACAGTACCCGCAGAGTCAGAAAGTGAAACCACTTTTGCACCCAGGAACATGGCTTTTTCAGCAGCGTATTGAGCTACGTTACCAGAACCAGAAATCGTTACAACTTTATCTTTAAAACTATCGTCACGAGTTTTCAGCATTTCTTCCGCGAAATAAACCGTACCGTAACCCGTTGCTTCAGGACGAGCCAGTGAACCACCGAAAGTCAGGCCTTTACCAGTGAATACGCATGAAGTGTCATTGCTGAGCTTCTTCATCATACCTGCCATGTAGCCTACTTCGCGGCCGCCTACACCGATATCACCTGCAGGGATGTCAGTATTTGAACCCAGATGACGGTACAACTCGATGATTAATGCCTGGCAGAAACGCATGATTTCGCCTTCAGACTTACCTTTAGGGTCAAAGTCTGAACCGCCTTTACCACCGCCCATCGGCAATGTAGTCAAGGCATTTTTAAAAGTTTGTTCAAAACCTAGGAATTTCAAAATTGAAAGGTTCACTGAAGGGTGGAAACGCATCCCCCCTTTAAATGGACCAATAGCTGAGTTGTACTGTACACGGAAAGCACGGTTTACGTGAGTTTGGCCTTTGTCATCTACCCATGAGACACGGAACTGAATCGCACGTTCAGGTTCTACAAGACGTTCAAGTAATCCATGATCAGCATATTCTGGATTCTTTTCAATGAATGGCCAAAGGCTAGTCATTACCTCTTCTACAGCTTGTAGAAACTCTGGTTGATGTTGGTCACGTGATTTAACGTAGTTTAGGAAGTCGTTAAGGCTGTTGTATTTCAACGCTTAATCCTCAGCAGAAAATGGATCAAAATTGGTCAAAATTTCAATCAATGATATATTTTGGCGCAAAACATTAAATATCACTTGCACCTATTCAGCAATAGTTTTTTGAAAAAAACTTCAATTTTCTATGTAGAACATATATTTAATTTAATTATTCAGTCTTTTTATTTATAAATAAAATAACTTTTAGATATGTATCAATGTAATATTTTGCCCGATATTAATGCATTTTTAGTCCCATTTTTGCGCACAGGAATTCTATGTAAAAACATGCTAGTATTGCTCTCCAGCACATTGTTTCACGCTGCTTGCCCAGCACTCCCGGTTATACATGAACACTCAAATTAGCTTGATTCAAAAAATTGACGCCCTGCTGCCGCAAACACAATGCGGACTTTGCGGCCATCGCGATGGATGCCTGCCTTATGCAAAAGCCATAAGTGAGGGTGAAGAGGCCAATAAATGTGTACCCGGCGGACAGCCCGTTGCCGATGCTTTGGCTGAATTGCTGGGTCGCCCAAAACTCAAAGCGGAAGAAAGCGTTTGGCCGATTCAAAGTGATGGCCGTCCGCAACGCATGAAAGCCATTATTCGTGAAGATGAATGTATTGGTTGCACCAAGTGCATCAGCGCCTGCCCAGTCGATGCGATTATTGGTTCAGGCAAGCTCATGCATAGCATTTTGACTGACCTATGTACCGGTTGCGAACTCTGTATTCCGCCCTGCCCGGTCGACTGTATTGACCTGGTAGAAGACACCCACGTCGTGCCTTCAGAAGAGGCTCGCATTGCTGAACAAACCGACCTGCGCAATCGTTATTACGCGCATATTCAGCGTGAAGAAAAACGGCGTATCAATCGTAAGGGTCCTGTGGTTCGTGCCAATATTGATACCGCCTTGTTTGCCCAATTTTCAGCGCAAAGTGATTTGGTTCCAGAAATTCAGGTGGCGGAAAAAACAGCTAAAGCTGTCGTGAGCCATGATGCTGCAACCACCATTCAGCTGGCAAAAATTCGCACTCAAATCAAAAAATTAGAAAAACAGCTCAGTGTTCGTGAAGACCTTCAAAAACGTGCCCTGCTGGATGATTTGCAACAGCAGCTGATGGTTTTGGGAGCCTTATGATGGCCATTAAAAACATGACTCGAAAGCAGATTCAGATTTTTTTTGAACGCTTACGTGAGCAAAGACCCAGCCCTAAAACCGAACTGAATTACAGCAGCCCTTTTGAACTTTTATTGGCCGTGACACTTTCGGCTCAAGCCACCGATGTCAGCGTGAATAAAGCCACGGACAAACTGTTTCCGGTGGCCAATACCCCTGAAGCCATTTATGCTTTGGGCGTTGAAGGGTTAAAAGAATATATCAAGACCATCGGCTTATATAACGCCAAAGCCGAGAATGTCATTAAAGCCTGCAAGATGCTGATTGAAAAACACAACAGTGTGGTGCCCAGCAATCGGGCTGATCTGGAAGCATTACCGGGTGTGGGACGTAAAACTGCAAATGTGGTGCTCAATACCGCCTTTGGTCATCCCACCATGGCAGTCGATACGCATATCTTTCGGGTAGGCAATCGTACCGGTCTGGCTATTGGCAAAAATGTGCTTGAAGTTGAGCATCGGCTGGTTAAAGTCATTCCCAAGGAATTTATTGTCGATGCCCATCATTGGCTGATTTTACATGGCCGTTATACCTGTATTGCACGTAAACCGAAATGCCATGAATGTGTGGTAGCGGATGTCTGCAACTGGCCAGATCGTTTCGAATTCGGTGCGGCACGTCGCATTGCGGTCAAAAACCTTGAAGCTGAACTTTAAGTTCAGCCGGGTTGAATTAATCAGCCGTTTATTTATTTTTTTCTTGTTCAGCTTTTTCCTGGTCTCGTTTTTGTTGTTCTCGTCTTTGTTGGTCATGTTGCGCCTGTAACTTCGGGTGCAATTGACGCTGAGGTGCTTGAGCTGCATTTTCTGCCCGTTCCTGTTGGCGTACTTTTTTAAGCATCTTGAAACTGACATAGAACAAAGCAAACAATACTGCCAGAAATACGACCATTAACCCTAATACAGCAAATTTCACAGCAGCGTCCTTTTTGAGAGCATAATAAAAAGAGCCCTAATATGACTTAGGGCTCTTCGATTGTCAAAAGCATCGAAATACGATTATTTTGATTGGTCCAGAATGGCAAAAAGATCAGTTTGAACTTCTTCAATTGGACGCAGACCGTTTAACTTGTCATAAGTCGGTGCATTTTCACCCGATGCTGCGCGGCCTTGGTAGAAACCTACCAGCTGTTCAGTTTCAGTATGATAAGAACCTAAACGTTTACGGATGGTTTCTTCCTGGTCATCAGGACGCTGAACCAGGTCTTCACCCGTTTCATCATCTTTGCCTTCCACTTTAGGCGGATTGTAAACCACATGGTAAACACGGCCAGATGCCGGGTGCTGACGGCGACCAGAAAGACGTTTTACGATTTCTTCGTCTGGAACATCAATTTCAATCACGTGATCAATGTTGATGCCTTCATTTTCCAAAGCTTCTGCTTGAGGAATGGTGCGAGGGAAACCATCAAAAATGCAACCGTTTACACAATCAGGTTGAGCAATACGTTCTTTTACAAGACCGATGATAAGCTCGTCTGATACCAGACCACCGCTTTCCATCACGCTTTTAGCTTTAAGACCTAATTCAGTACCTTCACGAATTGCAGCACGGAGCATATCACCGGTTGAAATTTGTGGGACATTGTAGCGCTTACAGATCAACTGAGCTTGTGTACCTTTACCTGCTCCAGGTGGTCCGAGTAATATAATGCGCATAAAAAAACATCCTCATTTAACAAATATATGTGATGCGTTTGCATGACAAATCTCTCTATTCGTCATGTAGTCCAGCATCTAATTATAAGAAAGCCACAAACAAATGTATTGTACCCGCTATAAATCCGGTTACGCCACCCAAGACAATCAGAATCCATTCATCTTCCTGAAAGGCAGGACGTAACAGATTCTGAAACTCTCTTGGCGTCAACTCGCGAATACGGTCTCTAAACATTTGATAGATTTTCTGTGCACGGCTCGCATTAAAGGCCGGGTCGCATACAGGCACCATCGTAATTTCAATCGAGCGATCGATCAAGTCCGTCTTGAGTTTTGCATACTCTTTTGGTCCTAAAGACAGCTGCAAAGAGGTCCGAACAATCGGAGTTTCCATAATTTCGTTGATATGGCGTTTAACGATACGGCGAGTTTTATCTTTCTTCCCACCATACATCATCTCGGTCATAATGGATTTTAACGTAATCAGGTCTTCTGTGACCACTCGCGCAAAAACATCGGAAACTTCATCCTGACGTTTCATAAAGGCACCCTGGATATTATAGGTGCCAATACGTGGAATCACCGGTTTGATCCAAGGAAACTGGCGGCTTTCGGTGCGCGCAAAAAACTGCGGATAGCGAATATAATGCGGTTCCAGCGGATTAAACACCATCCAGATGGCAATCCAGTTGGTCAAAAACCCCCACACCGCTGCCCAGAAAGGAACCGTCCAGTGCCAAGGCACCACAAACCAGACAATCATCTGGAATATACCGAAGAACATTCCAATTAATGCACTGATATGCCAGATAAAGTTGATTTCTTTGCGCCCCACCTTAAGAAACATGTTTACCATTAAACGGCGATCACCTTCCATTTGGCGCACCACCATTTCACGCATGTCCACAAGTGACTCGACGTTCATGGTCAGCTCAGTCACCAGTTCCCTTAAAATACCTGGCAGCTGTTTATGCGCTTGGGAATAAATACGGCGTTTAATCGAATACGGCAAGTTTTCCCATAGTACGGCATTACGGTCAATCATCATTTCATCAATCAGATGTTCAAGTTCAAACCCGACCTGCTCACCGATGATCCGTGCCATATCTTCAGGATCCATGGCATCCAGAAATTCACGTAAAGAACCCAGTTTCGACAATGTATTATCTGTGATAATCCCTGAAATGCGACCGGCTTTACGTGGCACAATCCCCTGCCATCCCACAGGCAGCGGACCTACATGGAATCCCCAAAACGTCAGGGGATAAAATACCATTTTCAGCGCCATCCACACATGCGCCCAAGTTACAAAAGCTGTCACAGGAATGATGCTAAGTACTGCCCAGAAATCAGGGCGATTCAAGAAGGTTTGCCACAATTCGTTGACGTACTCAAACATGCACGATATCCATATTTAATTTTTTAATCACAAAATACTTAATTGTAAAAACTGACTATTTTCACTATATACCGACACTTAGAGTATAGGAAAATTGTAGCATGGGTTCTGTTTCTGCAATCACTTCGCCATATTGGTCCGTCATCTTTTCACCAGCGCCGATACCAATACTAAAACTGCTAATTCGTTCTTTACTAAGCAATACATAGGCCAAATCTACACCGGCTCCCAGTCTTGCTTCGTATTCATTATTGATGTGTTTGCTTTCAATATGTCCTGCATAGACACCCACGTAGTAACCGTTTTTATCTTTTCCGGTGAGATAGTAAGGATAACGAAACCCGACCTGAGCACCGGCATTATAGTCATCATTATAAAACACACCCGCTTTTGCATAAGCGATGCCATAAGGATTCACCCATTCTGCATTCAAATGAAGAAGCTTTTGGGTAAATCCCACCCCGACATTCCATGTTTTAGCACTGTCTGATGTCAATTTCGCTTCAGGTGAATATGGATTGTCTTGTGCATGAGCAATATTTGCCAGCGCAAAAAAAGCCAGCAAAGGATACACTTTTGTGATTATTTTCATCGTTGTCCCTAAATTTTATTTTTTAATACAGTCCTTTTTTTTTGAATTTTGACTTTAGCAGAATTATCAGAACTCTTATATACTTCACTTTACAATTTTAATGTCTGTAAAGTCAAAGTTTAAGCTAAACCCGTCCACCAGTTCACCGGAACAAATATCAAAAAATGCTGACTTGCGTTAGAATGTGCCACCAGATTTTTTCACTCCCCTGTATGTAAGTCGATCGCGTATGAAGCAGCACTTTCCTTTAAAAAATGTTCAACAAGAAAAGCGCATTTATCGCAATCGGGTTTTTATCTCCATCGGGATCGTGGCTTTCTTTCTGCTCCTGCTTGTTGCCCGTTATGCCTATCTGCAAATCGTGCATTATAATGAATTTTCAACGGCTTCAGACCAGAACCGTATCCGCCTGCAGCCTTTGGCACCTGCGCGCGGCTATATCTATGACCGTAACGGTATTTTGCTGGCAGACAATTATCCGGTCTTTTCTGCAACCATGTCTCGGGCCGATGTGCAGGACATTGACGACACCGTAAAGCGCCTCACTCCCATTTTAAGCCTGACGCAAGAAGATATTGACCGTTTTAGCAGCCGCATCAAGACCTCTAAAAAAACCGAACGCGTATCGCTCAAATTAAATTTAAACGAAACCGATATTGCCAAATTTAGCGAAGTCAAATTTCAGTTTCCCGGGGTCAATATTGAAACCCAAATGACCCGCTATTATCCGCATGGCGACCTGTTTGCTCATGTAATCGGTTATGTGGGGCGTATTAACGACAAAGAATTAAAATCGATTGATAAAGACTTATATGCCGGCACCAACCTGATTGGTAAAATCGGGGTGGAGAAATCTTATGAAGATCTGTTGCATGGCTTGCCAGGCAATGAATCTGTCGAAGCCGATGCTCACGGTAACGTATTACGCAATTTAGGTCGTAAAGAGCCGGTACGCGGGAATGACTTGTACCTTTCCATTGACTATGGCTTGCAGGTCACAGCAACCGAGCAGCTGGCGGGTCGTCGTGGTGCCATTGTGGCGCTGAATCCGAAAACAGGGGAAATTCTGGCCCTGGTTTCCAGTCCAAGTTTTAACCCGAATTTATTTGTGACCGGGATTAGCAATACCGACTATAGCGCGCTACGGGACGACCTTGACCAGCCGCTGTATAACCGTGCTGTGCAAGGGGCCTATCCTCCAGGTTCAACCATTAAACCGATGTTTGGTTTAGGTGGGCTGCATTACAATATCGTGGATTGGAACACCGCCATTTCAGACCCCGGGTATTTTTCTTTACCCGGCGATTCGCATAAATTCCGTGATTGGCGCAAATCAGGTCATGGCACGGTCAATCTGCATAAAGCTCAAGTGGTTTCTTGTGATACCTATTATTATATTTTGGCCTACCGCATGGGCATTGAAAAAATGAATGCTTGGATGCGCCAATTTGGCTTTAGTGAAAAAACTGGCGTCGATTTACCGAGTGAAAGTACCGGTTTGTATCCAAACCCGGACTGGAAAATGCGGACCCGTAAGAGCAAATGGCTAAAAGGTGAAACCATTTCAGTCAGTATCGGACAAGGTGCCTTTACTGCAACGCCGCTACAGCTGGCCATGGCGACCGCAATTACGGCAAATCAGGGTGCGCATATTACCCCGCATGTACTGCGTGAAAGTCACGGCGCCAAACCTTTTCACATGCGTAATGCACCTGATGGCAAAATCCAGTTTAACGGCAAACCGGAAGACTGGATTAAAATGCGCGATGCCATGGTTGATGTCATCGAATCTGGTACAGGACGTGGCATCCGTACCCCGCTGTATCACATTGCAGGAAAAACCGGAACCGCACAGGTCAAGAGTATTGCCCAGGGCAAAAAATACAACGAAGCATTATTAACCGAGCGTCAACTTGACCACGGTTTATTTGTCGGTTTTGCCCCGGCAGAAAATCCTGAAATTGCGATTGCGGTCGTTTGGGAAAATGGTAAACACGGGGGCTCCGCAGCTCAGCTGGCCCGCCCTATGTTTGATTACTGGTTATATACCCGTAAAAAGAATCCAATCCGTCCGGCAGCGCATCAAATTAGTGGCGGCTTAATGACTGCCGGCATCAAACCTGGTGAATTGCCAAGTGGCACGGTACCCGCAGGCACGGCGAACAATACTCAGACCAGTGCAACAGCAGCGCCACAGCAGGTTCCACAAGCTGCCTCAGGTGCACAACCCGCAGAAGCTGAAGGTGAATGATCTATGAAAAATCAACTCCGTATTATTGGTGGTGAATGGAAACGCCGTCAGCTTCCTTTTGCCAGTATTGAAGGCTTACGCCCTACCCCCGACCGTGTCCGTGAAACTTTGTTTAACTGGCTGATGTGGGATATTCAAAATGCACAGGTTCTCGATATCTGTGCCGGCTCAGGCGCCTTAAGTTTTGAAGCTTTATCCCGCGGTGCAGCACAGGTGTTAATGATTGAACCGAACCGTGCACAAGCTGCTTTTTTGACAGATAATTTGCAGTTGCTGAAAGTGACCAGCCAACATGCCAAACTGAAAGTCGCCACGGCACAGCAAATCTTACCTACCCTGAAACAGTCCTTTGATCTGGTTTTTTTAGATCCGCCTTATAGTCTGGATTTATGGGAAGAACTGGCCCAGCTTGCTGACCCGCTGATTAAAGACCGGGCATTTATCTATGTAGAGGCCGATCGCGAGTTAAATCAGCTTAAACTCCCTATTTCCTGGCAACAGATTAAACAAAGCAAGGCGGGAACAGTCCGTGCAGGACTGTATCAAAAAAATGCCTCCTGATTAACAATAAAAAAAGGATTCCGGAATGGAATCCTTTTTTTGTCAAATGTAGTCAGTCAATTTAAGATCGGTGATAGATTAATCAACGACCATAACGCCAGTCCCGGTCATCTCTATCATGATCCCAGTCCCGACGGTCTTTGTTGTCCCAGTCCCGGTCACCATGATGGTGTCGGTCATAGTGTCCGTTACGGTCTCGATGACCATCATAATCGTCATCATAAGGATCTAGGACACAGCCAGTTAAAGACACTGCCAATACAGAAAGCAAGAGCACTTTTTTCATCATTTTCGTCACCTCTTTACGGCGTATTCTCAGTATTAGCGGGTTTGATGAAGAGCGATAGGATTGCGTGTTAGATTCTTGTAGCCATTTATGTATTTTTTATTCACAGGAACAATTTCTGTAATGAAAGCTGAAGCGGCGTTATACGAAGTTCTCCTTAGATTTGCAGAAATACTGCTAAATAGAGGCTTGGTTTTTTGGCTCATGTTTTGAATACTACTGACTTTTCATCTGTACCTATTTCTATGACCTGGTTGTTATTTATTGTTGGGGCCATGGTCGCAGGTTTTGTGCAGGGACTGACCGGCTTTGCCTTTGCCTTAATCGCCATGTCATTCTGGGTGTGGGCGCTTCCTCCGCAAATTGCTGCGCCCCTGGTGGTCTTTGCTTCGGTATGGAGCCATATCATTTCATTGTCCAATGAACAGAAGCATCCACATCTGAACAAAAACCTGGTATTGCCTTATTTGATTGCCGGGCTGATTGGCGTACCTTTAGGCACCTATTTGCTGCATATTATTCAGCCCGAAACCTTTAAAGTGGTTTTAGGCATTTTTTTGCTGTTGTGGTGCCCGGTGATGTTTTTCAGTCCGGCATTCCCACGGCTGCAACAGTCGGGAAAACTGGCAGATAGCCTGATAGGATTTCTCGGCGGAATTTTGGGTGGTTTAGGCGGTTTTTGCGGTTCATTGCCATCTGCCTGGGTCATGCTGAAAAATCTATCCAAACAGCAACAGCGTTACGTTTTACGACACTTTAATTTTGGCATTCAGCTGTTTACGCTACTAGCCTATTTACTGCAAGGCACGCTTGACATCCAGCTCTGGCCTTATATGACAATTTTGCTGATCAGCGTCAGTTTTCCCGCCATTCTAGGGGCAAAATTATTTTATAAAATCTCGGAAACCCAATTTAAGCATATAGTTTTAAGCCTTTTATTTGCTTCCGGTGGCTTCCTGATTTTCAATACACTGTTGTAAGGTTGATTTCTGGTTTACACAAATCATTTACATATGTTGAGATATTGCAGGTCTATTGATCCATAACGACTGATCAAACGCCCCATAAATCTCATTTAAACAAAAAATGCCCAATCAGTCGGACAGATCAAATTTATCGGCAGGAAAACTTTATACAATAACTTAATCCCACCATCAATTTTCCTAGAAATGAGAACCTTGATTTTATTAGCAGGAATAATTCTACTCTCTGGCTGCTCTCTCGGCACTTCTCGCGAGCTTAAACATGCAGAAAAAATGCTTGCAGATTTTCAGTGCAATAAAATTGAAAGTGCACAAATGGCGCATAGTTCGATTACCTCTTATCATGAACAGACACTTGCCTCTAGCCGCCAAAAAGCCGAATCTTATATCCAGAGCTATAAAGATGGAGAGGATTTATTTAATCTGCCCTTAACAGAAGTCATTGAGGAACAATATTATATTTATCAGGAAGCTTGCCAGCATTTAGGCGGGATTAGTCCGGCACAAAATCAATAATTTTTTTAAGTAAAAAGTCAAACTCAATACTTACTGATCCCTCATATGCAGCGAGCCAAGATTTTCTATCTGCATCTCTTGGCTTCGCTTAAAAAATGACAATGAACTCGGTTTTTCAGTTAGGTTTCAGGGTAATAACGTGTATCCACGCTAAACTGTTCTGGAAATTTGGCATGAATTTGTGCATAAAAAGCCATAATTTCAGCCATATCTTTTTCATAGTCGCCCATAGGATAAACAATTTTACCCACCCCGGTTTTCTTCTTGGCATAATCCATATAAGCCAATGCAATGGGCACCCCTGCATTGATCGCCACATGGTAGAAACCGGTTTTCCATTGTTCCTGTTTGGCACGCGTCGCTTCCGGTGTGACCAGCATCACCAGTTTTGGATGGGTTTTAAATAAATCCGACATCACTTGCACCATGCTTGGACGTGGTTCTCCCTCTTTCTTGGCTGTGCGGTCAATCCCGATTCCGCCCATGGCACGTACAAATGGACCAAAAGGAAATTTCATATAACTGTCTTTAATGGTAATACGAACGTTGACGCCTAAGGCCTTGAGTGCCAGACGTGCATATAAGGCATCCCAGTTGCTGGTGTGCGGTGCAGCAATCATGACACATTGATCCAAGTCAAGTGGCCAATGATTATCGATTTCCCAGCCCATCATTTTTAAACTTTGTTCAGCTAATTTTTCAAACACTTGCCGCACCGACACCTATATAAAGTGCGCAGATTTTAACAAGGTGGCTGAAATATAAAAGTGCAATATGGCCAATAAATAATCAATTAATATATAAATGTATAACTTTAGAGTTCAAATAAAATAGGTAAAGTTGCCGTTTTATTTTTGCCGAAATTTTAGCTTGGCAAGCTTACACCCAAGTTGCCTATTCAAATCCATACAAAATAGATATAACAAAGCCATAACAAGATGAACATTTAATTAATCTGCATTTTTACGTATTTTTTTAAAGCTATATGGGCCAAAAGGACAATATCGTGAAAAAAATAATATTCATCCTGTCATTAACGATTCTGGCTTTAGCTGGGTGCAGCAAACCCAAAACCGACACTCATGACAGCAATACAGCACCTGATCAGCCCATGACTCAAACCACCCCATCAGCCGCCACCACAGATCAACCCACCTCAGCTATAAGCGATACGGCAGAAACATCCCTGGATTGGCCTGGTGAATATAAAGGGGTTTTACCCTGCGCCGACTGCGAAGGTATTGAAACCGAACTGGAATTAAAGGCAGATAAAACCTATGAATTGACCCAGGAATACTTGGGTAAAGGAAAAGACAATGAATTCAAGGTAAAAGGAAGGTTTAGCTTTGATGCAAATCAACCCTCCATGATTAGCCTGGACCAAGCGGGAGAAAATCGTAAATTTTTTGTCGGTGAAAACTTTGTTGAAGCACGTGATATAAAGTCTGGAAAAGCCATTGATTCCAAGATGAATTATAAATTACAAAAAGATCTTAAATAGTTTCTATTTGAACCTTTGTCTTTAGGCACTTAAAAAGCTTGAAAATTGAAAACGACAAATATGCAAATGAAGATAGAGAATCAGAAACTTATACGCGATGGAATGACATTCATGACTCAATCCGCATCTATAACTACAGATAGATATATCAGAATACCTGGCTTTTGTTGATGGTTTAAGAAATTTCAGCTTTGACGTATATGATCAGGATGAACTCGAACTTTTATTCATCAATTGAATAGAAAGTGAATAAAAAATCCCCGCTTTTGCGGGGATTTTTAAGATCAAATGATCAGTATGAATTACATCATACCGCCCATTCCACCCATGCCGCCCATATCAGGCATAGCAGGTTTATCTTCAGGGATATCTGTGATCATGCATTCAGTGGTTAGCATTAAAGCAGCTACAGATGCAGCATGTTCAAGTGCAGAACGGGTTACTTTTGCAGGGTCAAGAATACCCATCTCAAGCATATCGCCATATTCACCAGTTGCAGCGTTATAACCGAAGTTGCCTTCGCCATTTTTCACAGCATTGATGACTACAGATGGTTCGTCGCCCGCATTCGCTACGATTTGACGAAGTGGCGCTTCAATCGCACGACGTAAAATGTTGATACCTACATTCTGGTCATCATTTCCACCTGTCACACCTTCAAGTGCTTTAGCAGCACGTACCAGTGCAACACCACCACCAGCAACAACACCTTCTTCAACCGCAGCGCGAGTTGCATGAAGCGCATCGTCTACACGGTCTTTTTTCTCTTTCATTTCAACTTCAGTTGCTGCACCAATTTTGATGACTGCAACACCGCCAGCCAATTTAGCAACGCGTTCTTGAAGTTTTTCTTTGTCATATTCAGAAGTCGATTCTTCAATTTGCGCGCGGATTTGTTGAACACGTTCAGCAATCTGGTTCGCATCGCCAGCACCATCCACAATCACGGTGTTTTCTTTAGAAACCGTGATTTTATGTGCAGTACCTAAGTCTTGAAGTGTCGCTTGCTCTAAAGACATGCCCACTTCTTCAGAGATCACAGTCGCACCAGTCAAGATTGCGATATCTTGCAGCATTGCTTTACGACGGTCACCGAAACCAGGTGCTTTCACCGCACATACTTTAATGATGCCACGCATGTTGTTCACAACTAGAGTTGCCAACGCTTCACCTTCAACATCTTCAGCAATAATAAGAAGCGGTTTACCAGTTTTTGCAACCGCTTCAAGTACAGTAATCAATTCACGGATATTGCTGATTTTTTTATCCACCAGAAGGATAAACGGATTTTCAAGTTCAGCTGTTAACGTATCTTGCTTGTTGGCAAAGTACGGGCTGATATAACCGCGGTCAAACTGCATACCTTCAACTACGTCTAAAGCATCTTCGAAGCCTGAACCCTCTTCAACCGTGATTACGCCTTCTTTGCCCACGCGTTCCATAGCTTGCGCAATCAGTTTACCCACTGTTTCATCAGAGTTGGCAGAGATTGAACCCACTTGTTCAATGGCTTTAGTATCAGAAGCAGGTTTTGCAGTAGCTTTAATGTTTTCAACTACAGCTTTTACCGCAAGGTCGATACCGCGTTTCAAGTCCATCGGGTTCATACCCGCAGTCACTGACTTGATCCCTTCGTTCAGGATTGCTTGAGCCAATACAGTTGCAGTTGTAGTACCGTCACCTGCGATGTCATTGGTTTTTGAAGATACTTCACGAACCAGTTGCGCACCCATGTTCTCAAATTTGTCTGCCAGTGAAATTTCTTTCGCTACAGTTACACCATCTTTAGTGATGTGTGGTGCACCGAAAGAACGGTCGATCACAACGTTACGGCCTTTAGGACCTAAAGTCACTTTTACCGCATCTGCAAGTACGTTTACACCTGCAATCATTTTAGCGCGGGCTGAATCACCAAATTTTACGTCTTTAGCTGACATGGTTTACTCCAAATATTTTAATTTTCAATAAGCTGAATAAATAATCAGGTCTGAATTTTCCGGCTCAGGATTAACCTTCAAGCACAGCTAAAATGTCAGACTCTTTCATAATAAGAAGTTCTTCGCCTTGTACTTTTACCGTTGTACCTGCATAAGTACCAAACAATACTTTGTCGCCAACTTTTACATCTAAAGCACGCACACCGTTGTCAGTAATCTGGCCATTGCCTACTGCAATGATTTCACCTTGAGCCGGTTTTTCAGCAGCAGAACCTGGAAGCAAAATACCGCCAGCAGTTTTAGTTTCTTCTTCAACACGACGAATAACTACGCGATCATGTAATGGACGAATGTTGCTCATTGGAAACTCCATCAGACTAAGTCTTTTATTAGTGAAGTAATGATGACTTTGTTATTCCATCGGTCATCATCAAATAATTTCGATGACACTTTTGTGGGGATGGAAAAAAACGCTTCAAGGGGCAAGCAAAAAAAAATTGCTGTTTTTTGTATTTTTTTTATTCAAATCCGATATTTCTTCATTTAATCGGCATTTTCTTCTTTTAATACAAATTGTTTTTGCTGATTGTTAAAATAATAATGCTCCACATCGCCATTGGAATAAATCAGATTCAAACTGTTAGGCAAGCCACGATGCAAACGGTAGGAAATTGCAGTTCCCGCATGAATGTCCAGCACCGAATGGTCTGCCCCCAAATGGTAAATCTGGTTCAGGTCATATACAGCCGACTGATGCAGATGACCATGCAACAGGCCATTTAAACCACTTTGACTCCACGATTCTAAAGCCATACGCCCCAGCATTGGACAGTCCTTGATGCCATGCGGATTATCTGGAGGCGTATAAAATGGCTGGTGCGCAACAATCAGTTTGAGTTTATGCCTGGGAGCCATCATCAGCCTTTGATCAATTTGCTGAATTTGCTCCAGGGAAATATGCCCGCGAGTGTGATAGCGCCGCCGAATACTATTCACGCCAATGAGATAAAAATGCTTGGTTTCCAGTACCGTTTCCATATGGCCAAAGAAAATTTTATAGCGGGTAAAAGGACTGAATATCCGGTTCCAGACATGGTATAGGGGAATATCATGATTACCCGGTACCACCAGGTAAGGCAGATTTAAACTTTCCACAAACTGTTTGCAGTCATAAAACTGCTTGTAACGGGCGCGCTGGGTTAAATCCCCGCTGACCACCACAGCCTCTAAAGGATGTTGCTGACAAAATAGGCGAATTGCTGCCATACAGGCCGGTTTTTCCGTACCAAAATGCAAATCAGACAGATGTAGAATCATAAGGAACCATTATTTTCAATGCATGCTTGCGTACGGAAATCTGAAGCGGAGGCTGCATTTCCACAATCTCACCATCCAGTGCCAGGGTCAGTTTCTTGGCTTTGGAATGTATTTGCACCTTGTCGGCGGAAAAGCTATATACCTCGGGCGTATGATCAAGCTTGCCGCGGATCAATTGCCATAAGATTTTAAACAAGGTGGGTTTATCGCTTTTCGCCACTATCACCCCCACGACCTTTCCCAATTCAGCACATTTGGCAATGCGTAAATTCATCTCTGCAAGTTGCAGCTGATTATTACCAAAAAAAATCAGCGGCGTTTTGACGGGATATTTTTTACCGTCAATTTCCACTTCAAGTTTCAGCTCTTTGCGATCACGAATCAGCACATCCAGCGCTGAAGTATAGGCATGTAGAGCAAAACGCCCAAAACGCCGGTTATAGAGTTCACGCCTTTGTATGAATAAAGGATAAAGCCCCAAACTGGCGTTGTTCAAATAGATATGATCATTGATTTGCGCCACATGGACTTCACGGATCTTCCCGGTCGCTATAACATCGGCCGCTTTGAGCAAATCCAGCGGAATATGCAGTAGACGGGCAACATAATTAAAGGTTCCCAGGGGAAAAACTCCCATGGGAATCTCGGTACCGATCAGTTTGGTTGCCACCGTATTGAGTGTGCCGTCCCCACCCGCAGCCACCACAACACCAATTTCTTCGGTCTGTTGATGACGTTCGATTATTTTGTCCATAAAACTGTTAAAATCTGCTTCTGCACTGATTTCAAAAGCCTGAATTTCATAGCCATAGGCTGTTAAATTTGTCATAAGCTGTTCATAGATTTCATCTTTATTGGCTGCATGAAATCCCGATTTTTCATTATAGATAAGCGATAAAGGCTTGGCAGAAACTGACATTTTCCATACTTCTTTGAAGTAATTGCTCTAATTTTGTCCAAATTATCGACAATTGAAAGCATCTTTATGTAAAATTCGAATTACCACCATTTATTAAATCAATAACAATTGCCACCCAAATAACCAAACTAAGTAATTGTTTTTAAAAAACATAATTTAAATAAATTATACCCATAAAGTTAATAAATGGATTAATTAATAAACACACCACATCATAACATGTTGTTTTTTATTACATAAAAATAGAAACATATAATATTCCAATCTATTTCAGCTACTTCTTTAGTCTTATTTTTTTCACGATTTTATGCTTTAATACAGCCACTTTTTTTTTATATTTTCTTCCGGGCGATGTATCCCATTGTCCGGATTGTACTTTGTACATTTGAATCGTACATATTTGAGATAGGCCTCACCATGACCCAAGTGAACGCACCAGAATTCGTTCGTCACCCTAAGCTTATTGCATGGGTGGAAGAGATTGCTAAATTAACAAAACCGGCAAAAATTGAATGGTGTGACGGTAGCGCAGAAGAATATCAACGTCTTATTGACTTGATGATCGCTAACGGCACTATGCAAGCGCTGAACCAAGAAAAACATCCTGGTTCTTACTTGGCAAATTCTGATCCTTCTGACGTTGCTCGTGTTGAAGGTCGCACATTTATCTGTTCAGAAAAAAAAGAAGACGCAGGTGCGACAAACAACTGGGAAGCGCCTGCCGAAATGCGCGCTCGCCTGAACGGTTTGTTTGACGGTTCAATGAAAGGCCGTACTATGTACGTGGTTCCTTTCTCTATGGGTCCTT
The DNA here is from genome assembly GCF_004331195.1 of Acinetobacter sp. ANC 4216. Classification (NCBI taxonomy): domain Bacteria; kingdom Pseudomonadati; phylum Pseudomonadota; class Gammaproteobacteria; order Moraxellales; family Moraxellaceae; genus Acinetobacter; species Acinetobacter sp. ANC 4216. The sequence continues at coordinate 173,262 of NZ_SJOC01000004.1, forward strand.
TAGGTTCTCATATTGCCCACATCGGTATTGAAATCACTGACTCTCCTTACGTTGCAGTCAGCATGGCCAAAATGGCTCGTATGGGTAAAGCGGTTTATGAAGTACTGGGTACTGATGGCGAATTCGTTCCATGTGTACACACTGTTGGCGCGCCGCTTGAAGAAGGTCAAAAAGACGTTGCTTGGCCATGCAACCCAGAAAAATACATCGTGCATTACCCAGAAACCCGTGAAATCTGGTCATTCGGTTCTGGCTACGGCGGTAACGCATTGCTTGGTAAAAAATGCCTGGCTTTACGTATCGCTTCTTCGATGGGCCGTCAACAAGGCTGGTTAGCTGAACACATGCTGATCCTTGGCGTGACCAATCCACAAGGCGAAAAACATTACATCGCTGCTGCATTCCCTTCTGCTTGTGGTAAAACCAACTTTGCAATGTTGATTCCACCAGCAGGTTACGAAGGCTGGAAAATTGAAACTGTAGGTGACGATATTGCCTGGATTAAACCGGGTGAAGACGGTCGCTTATATGCCATCAACCCTGAAGCTGGTTTCTTCGGTGTAGCGCCTGGTACAAATACCAAGACCAACCCGAACTGTATGGCGACATTAGCGAAAGATGTTATCTATACCAACGTTGCTGTAACTGACAACGGTGAAGTATGGTGGGAAGGTCTGACTAAAGAAGCTCCTGCTAACCTGACCAACTGGAAAGGTCAACCACACACTGGCGCAGAGAAAGCAGCACATCCAAATGCTCGTTTCACCGTTGCTGCGGGTCAATGTCCTTCTATTGATGCTGACTGGGAAAATCCGGCAGGTGTTCCAATTTCTGCGTTCATCTTCGGTGGTCGCCGTGCAGATACAGTGCCTTTAGTTTCTGAAGCATTCGACTGGGTTGATGGCGTATATAAAGCTGCAACCATGGGTTCTGAAACAACTGCCGCTGCTGTAGGCCAACAAGGTGTGGTACGTCGCGATCCATTCGCAATGCTTCCATTCGCAGGTTACAACATGGCTGACTACTTCGCTCACTGGTTAGAAATGGGTGAAAAAGTTGGCGAGAAAGCTGCTGCTGCCGGCAACAAGCTGCCTGGTATCTACAACGTGAACTGGTTCCGTCGTGATGCTGAAGGCAACTTCGTATGGCCTGGCTTCGGTCAAAACATGCGTGTTCTTGAGTGGATTATTGACCGTTGTGAAGGTCGTGCAACAGCAGTTGACACACCAATCGGTCGCGTTCCAACTTACGAACAGCTGAACTGGACTGGTTCTGACTTCACTAAAGAACAATTCGAGCTTGTCACTTCTCAAGACAAAGATCAATGGATCAAAGAACTTGAAAGCCACACTGAATTGTTCAACAAACTTGGTGAGCGCTTACCAGCTGCACTTAAAGCACGTCAAAACGAGCTTTTAGAAGCTGTAAAAAAATCTGCTTAATCAGTAGATATTGAAAAAAGGCCGCACGTGCGGTCTTTTTTCAACCGTTTGTTTAATAAAAAGATTTTATAACTTAACAACAACCATAAAAGGGGAAAATTCATGTTAAAAATGCTTACACTTAGCGCTTGCCTGTTTGGCCTGTCTACTTTAGTGATGGCCAAACCTGAAACTGCAGAACAACCTGCCTTACACATTTGTGCAATCAAAGGTACGCCAGACTCTAGCCAGTTTCAGATCAAAAAGCGCATTAAAGTGGCTAAGGGAACTTATGGCAGTGTAGAAGAGCTGTATTCACGTTTTGCAGAACGTGCCCATCAAGTCGGTGGCAATGTGGTCATTAACTACAATGCCAGCCAGAGATTCGGTTTCTGGCCTTGGCGTATTGTACGCCCAGTGGTTTGGGGAACTGCAGTGAAATGGAATACGCCAGTAAATTGTAAAGAACTCGGCGGCGTTGAAATTTAAGCACAGCCCAGAGCTGGGACTTCAGTCAAGATAAAAACTACGACTTGCTACATCCAAAAGACCGCTCAGGCGGTCTTTTTTATTGACAGGTTTAAGCAGCCGTATCGCTTGATCTTTTCAGCAGCAACTTCAAAAGATATTGATCTAATTGCTGTATTTCATCAGCACTAAATTGAAAGCCGAGTTTGGTTCTGCGCCATAAAATATCTTCACTGGTTCTTGCCCATTCCTGATCGACCAGATAGTCGACCTCTCTAGCAAACAGTCCATGACCAAAATCTTCACCCAATTCACTTGTCGTTGAAATATTCTTTAAAAAATTCCACACCCGTGAGCCATAAGCATGTGCCCAGCGCGAAGCCAATGACAAAGAAACCTGATCAATGCCTTGCATAAGCTGCTGCATTAACAGCTCCACCGAAACCAGGTTTTCCGCACCCGGCAAACATGCCGTCTCGGTCCAGGATTTATTCATGTCCGGGAATGTCGGTGCCAAATGCGCCATTGCCGATTCTGCCAGTTTTCGATAGGTAGTGAGCTTGCCACCAAAGACCGAAAGTAAGGGGGCATCATTTTCCTGCGTAGGCGATATCGCCAAAGTGTAATCTCGGGTAATCGCCGATGGATTATCTGACTCGTCATCACACAAAGAGCGCACACCTGAATAGGTATATAAAATATCCTCTACCGTCAGCTGATGTTTAAAATGATCATTATAAACATTCAGCAAATAGTCCACCTCCTGCGAGGTGATTTTGACCTGATCCAGGTTGCCCTGATATTCATGATCTGTGGTACCAATTAAGGTGTATTGCTCCAGATAAGGAATGGCAAATACAATACGGTGATCATCATTTTGCAGAATGAACGCTTTATCGCCTTCATAAATTCTAGGCACGATAATATGACTGCCTTGGACAAGACGTAAACCATGTGGTGATTGCTGTTTTAAATTGTGCTCAATAAACTGGAACACCCAAGGCCCAGTAGCGTTAACCAGTGCTTTTGCCTGCACCTGATAACTACCCTGTGCATGTTCCAGATGGATGTTCCACACGCCATTTTCACGGTAAGCAGCGGTACAATGAGTTTGTGTGGCAATTTTAGCGCCCAGCTCATGGGCCTGCATGGCATTTAAAACCACCAAGCGCGCATCATCCACAGTACAATCCGAATACTCAAAACCCTGCGTCATTTCATCTTTTAAAGGACTGCTGGCCGGATCAAAATGAATATGCCGAGAAGCAGCTAATTTTTTCCGCTTGCCCAAGTGATCATAAATAAATAAACCGGTCCATATCAGCCAAGCGGGACGTAAATGCGGCTGATGCGGCATGATAAAACGTAAGGGACGAATGATATGCGGCGCTTTGGCTAGCAGGATTTCCCGCTCCAGCAAAGCTTCATGTACCAGGCGGAATTCTTTATATTCAAGATAACGCAAACCGCCATGAATCAACTTACTGCTGGCAGAGGAAGTATGGCTGGCGAGATCATCCTTTTCACATAAAAAAACGGATAAACCCCGTCCTGCAGCATCAACCGCAATACCTACGCCATTGATGCCACCACCAATCACCGCTACATCATAGACCGGATGACTCACTTGCATGTCCACCTCCTCTAGTCCTGTTCGAACAGTAAACTTAAATTTCCTGTTGTTCCAAGAAACTTAACACTATTTAAAGTGAAAGGACACCGAATAATTGTCGTTCACTTCCATGAAGACAAAATGGACAGCGTGTTTATTTTTATCAACTCCCCCAAAACTTGATCCCACTGCTTATTTATATACTTTCTTTTTACACTGTAAATTTTGCACATTTCTCATACAAAACTGAAAGAATCATAGGCTTATTCCACTTTAATAATGGGTTTAACATCAGAAAAACAATAGCAAAATGGACTTGTGCAGATGATTGAACAAAACGTTTCTCAAGTAAATTTAGACACCAAAACACGGGTCAAATCTATTCTTGGCGGTTCGGCAGGCAACCTGGTGGAATGGTATGACTGGTATGTCTATGCTGCTTTTACCTTATATTTTGCCCATGCCTTCTTCCCCAAAGGCAGCCAGACAGCGCAATTACTTCAGGCAGCCGCCATTTTCGCAGTCGGCTTTTTAATGCGACCGATTGGTGCCTGGATTATGGGTATTTACTCGGATAAAAAAGGACGCAAATCCGGGCTTACCCTTTCTGTGACCTTGATGTGTATTGGCTCTCTGATGATTGCTGTTTCCCCAACCCATGATCAAATTGGCATATTCGCGCCTATTATTTTAGTAGTTGCCCGGCTCATCCAGGGCTTAAGTGTCGGTGGTGAATACGGCGCCAGCGCCACCTATTTAAGTGAAATGGCTGAAAGAAACCGGCGCGGCTTTTTCTCAAGCTTTCAGTATGTGACCCTGATTGCCGGTCAGCTGACTGCACTCTGCGTATTGCTGATTTTGCAGTTCGTCCTCACTGAAGAACAGCTGCATGACTGGGGCTGGCGTATTCCCTTCTTTATTGGAGCTTGTCTCGCCATTGTGGTGTTCTATATCCGTCGTGGATTGCTTGAAACGCAATCTTTTAAAAATGCTCAAAAAGATAAAACTCAGCCTGAATCTGGCATGTTTGCTTTATTTAAACATTATCCTAAACAAGCCTTTACGGTTTTATTTTTAACCGCTGGAGGTACGGTTGCTTTTTATAGCTATACCACCTACTTGCAAAAATACTTGGTGAATACTTCCGGATTTAGCAAACCTGCAGCCACACAAATTACGACTCTGGCGCTGTTCATTTTCATGTGTATACAACCTTTAGCCGGTGCTTTGTCAGATAAAATTGGACGTAAACCGCTCATGATTGCTTTTGGGGTCTTAGGCGTTTTATTTACCTATTTTATATTTGATCGTCTAGGTCAGACGCATGACTACTGGGCAGCATTTTGGCTCTGCCTGGCAGGCCTGGTTATTGTAACTGGCTATACCTCCATTAATGCAGTCGTCAAAGCCGAATTATTCCCGGCCCATATCCGTGCCTTAGGCGTTGCACTGCCCTATGCCCTCGCCAATACCCTGTTTGGCGGTACAGCCGAATTTTTTGCCTTAAGTTTTAAGGAAGCCGGACATGAGTCCTGGTTCTTTATTTATGTCACGATTTTAATCTTTATCTCGTTGCTGGTTTATATCTTTATGAAAGATACCAAACACCATTCCGAAATTAAGGAACATTAGTCCAAAACCAATCAAAAAAGCCTTTCTTTATTGAAAGGCTTTTTTGATTTATCTGTACGCTTAAATAAAATAAGTAGTGCATGCGCAATAAAAGCCCAAAAGTATATTCTTTCAATTTAAGTCGACTAAAATGATCCTTGCCACAATCTTTATATTCATATGGCTACTCCCCTAGTATGCAGTGTCAGACAAGTGATGATTAATTCGATTTAACCCGGTTGAATCATCCACTTCTAAGCCTAGGATGGTCACATTTGGAAAGCTTTTTTATGAGATATAAGCACGGTAAGATCGTTAAAAAATCGGGCTTATGGCATACTGAATAGAATAATAACGCCGGGAACTTTTGAAGATGAACAAGAGCTATAAATTGTTGGGTTTGGGTTTGATTGCGCTTGGACTGGCTGCCTGTCAAAGTACTCCGCGCCAATACAACGGTAATGTCGGCTATCAGATTGAAAGCAAGTCAACGGATAGCACAACCTTGGCTTATACTCTGGCTATTCGCCAAAACCAGAAAGTTGATGAACAGAAATTACAACGTGCCTGCCAAAAAGTATTAGGCCTAAATAAACAATATAAATTAACGATCCTGAGCATTAGTGAAATTGCCAATCCGGAAATACAAACACCACACTATGGCCGTCAATTGGGTCAAAGTCGCACCAGCATAAGTCTCAGCAATACCCCAGATCTATATAACAGTGAAAATATGGCGACTCGCCAGTCGTTGGAGGCGCGTCCAAGTACCTTAAGTGTGGTGCGTTATACCTGCTCTTAAAATTTACAGGCTAGATAGAAATAAGACGCTGTTTATAGCGTCTTATAAAAACTGACATTACGAAATTCCTTTGCTTCATCCAGGTCCGGCCAGGTGGTCGCACTGCGCTCATCCAGCTTTTGATAATTTGGATGACTAAAGTTTTTCACCCGACTGTCTGCTACCCATACCTCAGGTGCAAATTTCAGGAATTCATCCAGGAAAAAGCGGTTACATTGGTCATACAGCACATCTGCGGCCAAGAGGACATCCACCTGTTCTGCTTTATATAAATCATCCAGATATTCAAGTTCTACATTATTCAATGCTGCATTGGCGCGACAGGCATCCAAACTAACCTGATCAATATCACAGCAGATTACCCGCTTCGCGCCTGCCATTTTCGCCGCAATCGCCACCACGCCCGACCCTGCACCAAAATCCAGAACCACCTTGTCTTTCACATGATGCGGTTCAGCAAGAAGCCACTGCGCCATAGCAAGTCCAGAAGCCCAGCAGAAGATCCAGTACGGCGTATTATTCCAGATCCGGCGAATCACTTCGTCATCCAGTTTGTCTGTTGGAAATACAGGTGGAATCAGCCATAAAGAAATGGGGGTTTCAGGCAATTGCTGTGCCATCAAGTCACAACCGGGGATCACCTCATGTAAGGCTTGAATAAGATGTTCTGGGGCTTTTGGAAATTGAAAAGTACAGCTCATTGGATTTTTATTCGTTTTAATTTGAAAAAATTTGAAGATATTCCGCCTCCTTTTAGGAGAGGGTTATGGAGAGGTCTAAATTCCTGAGACTTCTTCCCTCATCCCAACCTTCTCCCTGAGCCGTATACGGCGCAAGAGAAGGAGTATCCATTATTTTTACAATGAATTTCCCCTCTCCTGAGCAAGATTTAAAGCATTGCTTTTAAATCGAAGCGCAAGAGAGGGTCAGGGAGAGGTCAATTTATTAACCCAAAGCCTTCTCAGCAGCTTCAACCGTTTGACGAATCAAAGTGGTAATGGTCATTGGACCTACACCACCCGGAACTGGTGTATAAGCAGAAGCGATTTCTTCGATCCCAACCAGTTGAATGTCACCGACACCACCGCCATCACGTGGGTGGAAACCGGCATCTACAACCACTGCACCTGGTTTGATCCAGTCTTTTTGAATCAATTCAGCTTTACCAACAGCGCCTACAATAATGTCTGCCTGTTTTACAAAGCTTGCAAGGTCTTGGGTACGTGAATGGCAAATCGTGACTGTTGCATTGGCTTCAAGCAGCATTGCAGCCATCGGTTTACCCAAAATGGCAGAACGGCCTACAACAACGGCATGTTTACCTGCAATTTCAATGTTGTTTTCTTTCAGAATGGTCATGATGCCTGCAGGCGTTGCAGAACCATAAGCCGCTTCACCCATTGCCATACGGCCATAGCCCAGGCAAGTTACACCGTCAACGTCTTTCGCCAGTGAAATGGCATCAAAACATGCACGCTCATCAATTTGCGCAGGTACCGGATGCTGTAAAAGAATACCGTGAACATCTGGGTTCGTGTTTAATTTTTCAATTTCCGCAAGCAACTGTTCAGTTGTGGTTTCCTTTGGAAGCTCAACTTTGAGTGAATCCATACCAACACGGCGGCAGGCATTCCCTTTCATACGAACGTAAGTTGCAGATGCACCATCATCACCCACCAAAATAGTCGCAAGGATTGGAGTACGACCTGATTTTGCTTTTAACGCTTCTACGCGAGTTAACAAATCAGCCTCAATTTGCTTTGCCAATGCACGACCATCTAATACTAATGCCACGGCACTTCTCCCAAATGTTGATATGAATCAATTTCGCACATTCTACATGAATATTTTAAATATTTTCCGTTATATGCTGCTTTTCTGCACATCTGCATAAATCTACTATTGTTTTTTTTTCAGGGCTTGATAATATACGCAGCAACAAGAGATGGCGGGGTGGCAGAGTGGTCATGCAGCGGACTGCAACTCCGTGTACGCCGGTTCGATTCCGACCTCCGCCTCCAATCTTGTTAAGCCCGAGTGGTGAAATCGGTAGACACAGGGGATTTAAAATCCCCCGCCCACAAAGCGTGCCAGTTCGAGTCTGGCCTCGGGCACCATTCTTAGCCTACTAAGATGGTGTAAATAAAGAACCCAGCATTAAGCTGGTTTTTTTATGCCTGAAATTTCTGCCAGGCCCCTCTCTTATTTCACGCTCTTTCATTTCTTTGTTAATGATGATTCTGTAAATAACCCTGCAGGCTAGCTTCCAGCTCTTGCTGCAAATGTGCTGGCTTTATTATTTTCACATAAGGAATCCAGTAACGTACCAGCGGGTTCAATTCTTTCTGATGCCGAATCTGACAACTCATCAATAGTCCTTCTGTTTCCGATTCATCTAGAATCGCCTGTTCTGGAAAAATCCGGCGTTGCTTAAAATAAATCGAAGCCTCGGGGTGTACCGATAAAACCACTTCCTGTTTTTCGTACTGAAACCAGATGCCTTCATCATCTTCCAATTGCTGCAAGACAGTCTGATCATGTTCAAACGCTGAAAGCCGATGGCTACAGATAATTTTCTCAATACGCCCCAGACGGTAAACGCGCAGTTCCTGTTTGCGTACAGCCGCCAAATACCAGTTGCCCATGTGATGAATTAATCGATAGGGTTTTACAACCCGTATTTGGCCTCTGTAAAGCAAAGCAATTTGCTGTCTTTTTTGAATACTGGCAGTGAGCACCTTGAAATGTTCAGCATACTGGGTGTTATCTTCAAAATTGTAGCCTTTGGCAGAAAAAACCGGATTGGACCGATTGTCGAACAGTTCCCTTAAAAAGGAGATATCTAAAGAGGGATAAAGATTCTGAATGCCAGACAACTGGGCAAAATTTTGAATATCCTGTAATTTAAAGCGCCCAAAATAGGAAGAATCCAGGTAAAATTTTTTGGTTTTAGTATCTTGAATAAGTGGAAGATAAGAATTTAAACGATCAAAATCACGCTCTATGGTTCTGCTACTGACCCGAAACTCAAGCGCCAATTCGTGCACGCTCAGTTGATGCCCTACATTAAGCTTTGTCAGTATACGGGCCAAACGTTCTGCAAGACGCTCATGTGTTGAAGGATGACCCTTCATAAAACCCCTCTTTGTGCTTTGCAGCACAACGCTTAAAATGCGTAAAATTATTCAATTATGAAAAAATTATAGCGTCAATTAAAAACGTGTTTCTGAGTATTTTCTCCGACTTAAGGCTAATATGGCTGCTTTAAAAGGTTATTTAGCCAAACGTATCCGACGGCTTTTTTTGCCTTTACCATTCAGGCGTTCGACATAACGCTCCAGATGTAGCATGGCTTTATAAAACTGATGCAGATTAGAAGGCAATACCTGATTGCAAATAATGGCTTTATGCAATCTTTTCAAGGCACGTAAGCCATGTTCAGATGTATAAGGAGCTGAGACTATTTTCATAATATTCTTCCTTTTATTACATGACGTTTCAATTAAAACCAATCAATTTAGTCGGATTATCTTAAAACTTAATTTACCTCCTGGTTCTGACAGGTTGTGTCGAGTAATCGACATTTTTTTACCATTTTTTAAACTTTATGACCTTTTTTCTATTCATTAATTTAAATTAGTTATCATTTTTTATTACATGCAAAATAAAAGCCAACATCTGTTGGCTTTTATTTTATTTAAAGCTGGAATCGTTAGATGATTTCCACTACAACTTTACCGACATGCTCACCGGTATCCATCACCGCATGTGCATCCTGAATCTGGTCAAACTTGAAAGTTTTGTAGATCATTGGCAAGCATTCGCCTTTTGCCCACAGCGGAGCAACCTGCTCCTTTAAGCCTTGAGCAATTTCAGCCTTTTCAGCAGTATTACGTGCACGCATGGTTGAACCAGTAATGGTCAGGCGCTTCATCATGATTTGACCGAGTTTGACCTCTTTGGCTTTTGCCCCACCCAAGAAAGCGATATAGACCAGACGACCGTCACGACGCAGCAGATTCAGGTTTTTTTCCAGATATGGCGCACCGACCATATCCAGAATCACATCGACACCGCCATTGTCAGTAGCTTCATTAATGACTTGCTCAAAGTCTTGAGTCTTATAATTGATGGCATGGGTTAAATCTGAAATGGCCGCAACTTTTTCATCGCTACCCACGGTGGCAAAAGTTTTGATTCCAAGCGATTTACACAGCATTAAAGCAGTGGTTCCAATTCCGCTGGTTCCACCATGCACCAGTACCGTTTCCCCTGCTTTGGCTTTACCCATCTGGAATACGTTGGCCCATACAGTAAAGAAAGTTTCAGGAATCGCCGCTGCCTGAGTAAAGCTTACGCCTTCAGGAATTGCCAAGGTTTGGCTTTCAGGCACCACACAATATTCCGCATAGCCGCCGCCATTGGTCAGGCCGCAAACCTTATCGCCAACCTTAAACTGGCTAACACCACTACCCACGGCCACCACTTCACCGGCCACTTCCAGACCCGGTACAGGCGTTACCCCTTTAGGCATTGGATATAGACCCTGACGCTGCAAGATATCTGGACGGTTAATACCAAAGGCATGTACTTTTACCAAGACTTCATCTGCTTTAGCTTCAGGTACTGCAACAGTTTCGTAAGCGAGTTTATCCACGCCGCCCGGTTCTGTAATAATGACTTGTTGCATTGTCGCTTGTGACATAGTTTATTCCTGATCTATTCATTGCTTTTTAAATTTACCGCCCTATTTGAACATAGAAATAGCCGGGAATGAATAACCGTGGACTTATGTATAATCCTCCCACTATTCAGCAAAATAATATGAGATAGCACATGGCAACCATTCAAAAAGCTAAAATGCAGGATATGGATGCTATCTTAGGCATCTGGCTCAATGCTTCCTTGCAGGTGCATGATTTTATTCCTGCTGCTTACTGGGAAAAGCAGCTGATTCCGATGCGTGATCTTTATCTGCCTTTGGCCGAAAATTTTGTCATTAAAGAAAATCAAACAGTGCTGGGTTTTGCGTCTTTATTAAGATCAGAGGCAGTGCTGGCTGCACTTTTTATTGCACCTCATCAGCAAGGTTCTGGATATGGCAAATGTTTAATTGATTTTTTAAAACAGCAATGTGATGAATTGCATTTAAATGTCTATACTGAAAATACCGCAGCGGTCAGTTTTTATCAGCAGCTGGGCTTTAAAGTCATCAGCCAAGCCCTGGATAAAAACACCGGTCATGCAGAATTGAATATGACTTGGTCCAAGCCTTAATTTGGAAAAGATAAGGACAAATTGATGTCAGCCGTCATTGCATACAATGAAGATAATTATAGTGACTTTGAATGGTTTGAAGGCCTGGCAGTCATCCGTTTCTATGCCGACTGGTGCAAACCCTGTGTACAGAACTTCCCTGTCTTTGAACAGCTGGCCGCTGATTATGCTGAAGTAAAACCCGAGATCAAATTCGGCAAGATCAATGTCGATCAATCCCCGATTCTGACCCTACGCTATAACGTTTATGGTTTGCCTTCTACACTGATTTTTAAAAATGGACAAATCATTCAACGGATTGCAGGGGTGAAAAGTTTGAATGAAATGAAAAGTATTGTTGATTTAATGGACTAATATAAAATTATCTTTGCTGATCGATAAAAATACTCAATTGAATATTGTAGCGTCATTTCAGTAAATCTTACTTTATTTCTATTATTATTCAATATATTGTAAGACCCACACCGACAATAAAAAATACTCAATTATTATGGATTTAAAAGTCATTTTCCTATTTTGCCTGTTCCCTTGTTTGGGCATTATTTTCCTGACATGGTTGTTGCGTTTTCCTTGGGCCTGGCTATTTAAAACTGTGATTGCTTTTGAAGTTGTAGTTGCAATTTTGGTATTTGTCATTGAGCTTGATGCAAGAAAAACACCTGGGAATAGCGGCTGGATCATGATCTTTGCAGCCGTCTTTCAGATCTATTTTGCCGTACTGCTTATGTTGACCCGCTTAGTGATCTGGCTGATAAAAAAACGGGGCTAAAGTTATGCATTCACCCCTTCTTTCATATTCATGGTTTGGATAATTTTTTAATTAACTGAAGTGTTTTTTATTTGGGCATATCCACAAATTGCATCAGGAATTTACGTACCAATGGCAGCACGACCAGAATCAATGGAAATGCCATCAGCCATGACAAGCTCCAGGCATGTAGCCATAATGAGATAAACTGGTCACTCCAGCCTTTATTCAGCAGCATGTTAAAGCAGGAAATTGCCCCGCTCATAATGCCCGACAGAATAAGGGGCATCAGCCAGGCCAGATGCTTAGGGTGAAATTTTGGGAGATTATTTTTCATCATTTAACCTGATCTTTTAAATCGTGAATCGAATTACAAACGGGTAATGTTCGCTGCGGCTTGGTCAATCTGTTCTGCAATCTCTTGAACGTCTTTACTGCTTAATTCAGCATGGGACAGCTTTAAACGCAGGGAAGTTTTCAGGTTTTCCATCGCACGTTTGATATCAATAAACTGTTCGTTGTTGTGGATTTGCTTACGCGTATTAAAACGGTCGAGAACTTTATTGACCTCTTGTTGATGCGCGGCTAAATGTTTTAGGCCTTTGGCTGTAATATGATATTGCTTGCGCTCATCCACACTCAGCTTTACTTCTGTGTAATGGTGTTCTTCAAGATAGTTGATGGTCGGACAGATGGTGCCGGTGCTCGGCTTGTAGTTTCCACCAACCAAAGCAGCAACATCTTTGATAATGTCGTAGCTAAACTTTGGGGATTGGGCAATAAAGTGCAGCACCAAGAGCTTCATTTCGCCTGCTTCAAACAGGCGTTTTCGGATTTTAACAGGACTTTCGCTAACTGCGAGAAGGTCTGAATTTGGCATAGCTAAGACATACCTCAAAAACCATTAAGATATATCTTAATATATTTTTAAAATTTTAGTTACCTCTATTTTTTAATTATTTTAGATTTAGATGACCTCTAAATTCCTTCAATTTTTATCCTACTCCAATATAATAATGAGACTTTTTATGTATATTTTCTAATAACATATCAAAATTATTAAAAAAAATTTATGTTTAATATTTCAATTTTGAATTTTTTAAATTGTTATGAAGCTATTTTAAGAATTCAGTTAATATTAATTATATAAACTCAAAGTGTTTTGATCCTTCCATTCCATTTAAGAATTTTAGAAAAGTTTTACATTAAAGAAGAACTTTCATATTTATAATGCTTCTTTACTAAGCTTTATCAAGTCTTTAAGCTTATCTCTCCATTCATTGATAACCTTATTATGTTCTGCTTCATTGAACTTCACACTTTTTAATCCTAATTCTGAACGAAAAGCATTAAGTAAATCTATATTAACTTTGGCCATCTCTCCTTTTAATTCAAAAAGTTTAATATTTGCTATATCTTCCAATTCACATCTTTTTAAAATTAACTTTAGCCTTTCATCTACATATTCTTTTTTTAAATTACTAACAGCTTTTTTGTGTTCCAAAGCTCGTTGTGTAGCATTCATGTCCCCTTTAACAAATGCATCATAATATTTTTGCTGTAAAAAAATTATTTCATTTTCAAAATTATTAATTATAGGGTCAATTGCAGAAATCTCACTTTTTATATCAATAATTGCGTAACCCAACTCAATCATTTGGAAATAAATAGATATATAGGTATTCTCCCATCTATTCACTATCTCCAAAGAGTCAAGATGCAAAACCATTTTTACTTTTGTAAGACTCTGAAAAAATTCAATAGGTAATTCAATATTTTCATTAATTGCTACATAAATTGGATGTTTCAACTTATACAATGCTGAATCAATATTCTCTGCCAAATTCATGAAAATATTAAGTTTAAGCTGGAGTTCTCGACTTTTTCTATTATGTCTGACCGTTAATAAACTGAATACTATAGTCACTAATACTGTGCATAATGCAATTAAACTTTGATTAGTTTTCAAAAAGACTAAGAATTCATTCATTATTATGATTATCAAAAATTTAATTTTAATATTCTACATAAAAAACCCGCCTTTCGGCAGGTTTTTTAAATCAATTCAATCTATTAAAGACGAACCAATTCCACAATTTTCTCAGCCAATTCTTCAACCGACTCTTGCGCGAAGCTTACATCTGTACCTTCCGCAACAGTGGTAATCACCGCAATACCTGTTTCACGAAGCAGTGCAACTTGCGCAGCATCAAGATCAGCTTTCGCAATCGCAACAATACCTTGTTGAAGCAACAGGTTTTCAAGCGCTTGCGCATTTTCCAGTGCTTTAGCAGATACCGTAATTGACGCAGGTTTTTGACCCAAACGTGCCGCACGGTCTTCCGCAGTGACAGGGTTACTATGTGCAGTCCATTCAACTGACTCTTCAACCATACCCGCACCAATCGTAACGTTGTTCAAACGATCAATGAAGATAAACGAACCGGTGTAACGGCTGTCCTGATAACGGTCAAAGACCACTGGCGCATCAAATTCAACAGTCACATTGGCAATCGCATTCAGCTCAAGGTGATCCACTTGCATTTGCTCAAGCGTATTCACATTGGTACGGAAGTTAATGCCAGTCACTTTGGCAGGCACAGTTTGCGTACCAATCTTGATATTATACAGCTTGCCAATTACTAACGGCTGATCCGCCATCCAGACCACAGTCGCTTTCACTGAACGTGAAATGGCAGGAACAGCCTGATCCGCACGAACCAGCATATTACCGCGTGATACGTCAATTTCATCGTTTAGCGTTAGTGTGACCGCTTGACCTGCAAAAGCATGTTCAAGGTTGCCATCAAAGGTAACGATCTCTTTAACCGTTGAAGTCTTACCAGATGGCAAGGCAACAACTTTATCGCCCACATTGATTTCACCCAGCGCAATCGTACCAGCGAAACCACGGAAGTCGAGGTTAGGACGGTTGACATACTGCACAGGGAAACGGAAATCACGTTGCGCGGTATCACGGTTAATTTCAACAGACTCAAGCGTACCCATCAAGGTTTCGCCAGTGTACCACGGCGTATTGGCAGACTTGTTCACCACGTTATCGCCATTCAATGCAGAAATAGGCGTAAAGATGATGTTACTTGGCTTGCGGTCGCCTAACTGGTTTACGAAGTTGGCATAATCGGCCTGAATTTCATTGAAGCGCGCTTCAGAGAATTCCACCAGATCCATTTTGTTGATCGCAACAATAATGTTCTTAATACCGAGCAAGCTTGCAATATAGGTATGACGGCGGGTTTGGGTTTGTACACCATAACGCGCATCAATCAGAATGATTGCAAGGTCACAGGTAGATGCACCTGTCGCCATGTTACGGGTATATTGCTCATGTCCCGGAGTATCGGCAATGATGAACTTGCGCTTTTCAGTAGAGAAATAACGGTAAGCCACATCAATGGTAATCCCCTGCTCACGTTCAGCTTGCAGACCATCTACAAGTAACGCCAAGTCAGGTGCATCACCTGTTGTACCGACTTTTTTCGAGTCACGGGTTACGGCTTGCAATTGATCTTCATAAATCAATTTTGAATCGTAAAGCAAACGACCAATTAAAGTCGATTTACCGTCATCCACGTTACCGCAAGTCAGGAAACGTAGCAGGTCTTTATTTTCGTGCTGTTTTAAATACGCCAGGATATCCTGGCTAATCAATTCTGATTGATGAGACATTGCTCAAAGCTCCACAAATTCGTTGAAATCGGTTTCTAAATCTCCCTAAATCCCTCTTTATAAAAGAGGGACTTTTTCTCCTCTCTTTCGTAAAGAGAGGTTGGGAGAGATTAATTAGAAGTAACCTTCCTGCTTTTTCTTTTCCATCGAGCCTGCTTCATCATGGTCAATCATACGACCCTGACGTTCAGAACTTGTGGCTAAAAGCATTTCCTGGATAATTTCCGGCAAGGTGTTGGCAGTTGATTCAACTGCACCCGTTAACGGGTAACAACCTAAAGTACGGAAACGTACCGATTTCATTTGTGGAACTTCACCTTCATGTAAAGGCATACGTTCATCATCAACCATAATCAGTGTGCCACTACGTTCAACTACAGGACGTTCTGCAGCCAAATAAAGTGGTACTAATGGAATGCTTTCCAAATAGATATATTGCCAGATATCAAGCTCAGTCCAGTTTGATAACGGGAATACACGAATACTTTCGCCTTTGTTCACTTTACCGTTGTAAAGGTTCCAAAGCTCAGGACGCTGGTTTTTAGGGTCCCAACGGTGCTTCGTATCACGGAACGAATAAACACGTTCTTTGGCACGTGATTTTTCTTCATCACGGCGCGCGCCACCAAAAGCGGCATCAAAACCGTATTTATCCAAAGCCTGTTTTAAGCCCTGGGTTTTCATGATGTCGGTATATTTAGAACTGCCGTGATCAAACGGGTTGATTCCAGCGTCTTTACCTTCTTTGTTTTGATGCACGATCAAATCGAAACCATGGGTTTTCGCCATGTTGTCGCGGAATTTGATCATATCTTTGAACTTCCAGCCCGTGTCTACATGCAGTAGCGGGAATGGAAGTTTTGCAGGATAGAATGCTTTTAAAGCAAGATGCAGCATTACTGCAGAATCTTTACCAATAGAATACAACATGACCGGATTTTCAAATTCGGCAGCCACTTCACGGATAATGTGAATACTCTCAGCTTCAAGCTGTTTAAGATGAGTAAGTCTTTCCTCAGTTATGGACATTGACAACACCAGCTCAGATCAACGTGTACTTATTACACTTTTAAAAATATATATATTCATTATAGAGATTTAGTTATCACATCTATTGCTTGTTTTATTATATTGATATGCATATTTGTCATATAAAGCTTAACTAATAAAGAGTATAAGTTTTTATTAATGATTCACTTAAATGATGTTCTATTATTTTATCCAGATGCGCCCTTTACCACAAGCCAACATTAAAATGTACAAAATCTAATCTGATTGTTAATTCATCTAACACATCTATGTCATTCTTGCTAAAAATTGCATAGAGTACTTAGACTTTCTCCCATCTCCTGTATTTTTTGAATTATGCATACGCTAGACCGTACTCTTGAATCCGTTAAATCCCGCCTGGAACAGGCGCAGCTTGCAGGTCATATCTATCAGCACAATGCGCATTTACTGATCTTGCAGGAACCGTTGAATGATGATGGTTCAATCCTGAATAATTTTGTGCAACATGAACATACCGCTGACCAGATTGGGCTGCAATATGGACTAAGACTTTCGGATAATCATTTTGATTTTTTGATTGGAGTCACGCATAGCAACCAGGATCGCAGCTATGAAATTGGTGCAGGCAATCTGAAGGCCGATCAGAAAGCCTTTAACCTGTTGTATGCCTTTTATAATTATCCCAAGGCATTTTATCTGGTCAGCCTGCCCATGACAGCCAGTAGCGCTCAGCTTGAACATGCCATTGAAACGCAACTTTTCAACCAGCCACAGTTAGACTTCCTGAACACAGCCATCAAAACCAATCCGATGGGACAACAGGTCAACTGGATGAAAGCTTTTATTCTGCAACAGGCTTTAGACATGAAAGTCCGTATTCAATCCTGCTTGCTTTAAGCATAGTTATTCAAGCTGCATGCATCATCCATTTAAGATAAAAGATTAAAGCAAGCTGATTGAAAAGATCATTCATTTTCGTATTACAAACAGTTGAATCTATATAAATTTTTATCATAAAAAACATGCAGTCTTAATGACTGCATTTTTATTAAAATTGAATAAACTTTATACAATTACCCTGCATAAACTCACTTGAGTAATACTGCCAGAACACTACATTATCTGTATCTGTTTATATGACCTATATAGAGCATAATAATGACTCACTCTATTTACCCCTGCCTATGGTTTGAAGAAAATGCCCAAGCAGCCTTTGAATGGTATGGTTCTATTTTTCCGCATAGTCATATGATCGAAACAAACCAATATGTGGCAAAAGCAAATTTTTCAGGCGTACCATTTTTAGGCATGAATGGAGGTCCTACTTTTCATCCCAATCCTTCCATTTCCTTTATGGTCATTTGTGAAAACCCAAATGAAATTGATCGCTTATGGAATCAGTTGATCGAGGGTGGTTCTATCTTGATGGAATTAGGTCAATATGCCTGGAGTGATTATTACGGCTGGCTGCAAGACCAGTATGGTTTTAGCTGGCAAATTCATCCTGAAAATTTGAGTGAAATCTTTAAGCAGAATCCTCATGCCCAAGCCGCAGCATTTAAAATGAAAAAGCTGGTGATTGAGGATTTGATTCATGCCTGATCACTCGGCATCACGATCAGGTAACAATAAAACAAGCATCAATACATTGATAATTTTTTGAAAAACTCAATAACCAATAAAAGCGAGTATAACAATGAATAATTTTAAAAATTTATACCAGAACAGGCTTAGCCGTTGCCTTTATTGGAGCTTAGGCTGTCTGCCATTGTCTACACAGGCTGCAGATCTCGTGCAAATCAAACAACATCCTATTGATGCAATTGTGCAGCAAAATATGACACAAAAATCAGTTGCACCGCCATTTAAAAAAACCGGCAAAATCGATCAGATGCGTATCATGCATATCGATATCGACTATGTTTATGATAAAGATAAAGCGCAGCAGAAAAAAAATCTTCAGACTCTATTACAGCGTATTAACAAGATTCAACCCAATACCATTTTCTTGCAAGCCTTTGCCGATCCTGATGCCAATGGTTCAGCCGATCAGGTCTATTTTAAAAACCGCCACATCCCAAGCAGGGACAATCTTTTTCCTGTTCTTGTTAGCCAGATTCGCAGCAAGACTCAGGTCAAGCATATTTATGCCTGGCTCCCCTTAATGGCATGGGAATTTCCAAAAAGTTATAAACTGACTTATGTCTCACATTACGACGGCGGAAAACAGGGTTATATTCGGGTTTCTCCCTTTGATCCTAAAAACCTTCAATATGTTTCCGAGATTTTTGTAGATTTTATCAAATCAAATGCGGTAGATGGTGTGCTCTACCATGATGATGTTACGCTGAATGATTATGAGGACAGCTCGGCTCCGGCACAAAATATGTATCGGGCTTGGGGATTTGGTGCAGATCAATTATTAAAACAGCCTCGGCAATCCAAACAATTAGAGTTTGCAAAATTCAAAACAGCCTATCTGGATCAATTTGCTGCAGGTATTACCAAAATCATTAAACAGCAACAGCCTCATCTACTGACTGCACGCAATATGTATGCACCGGTGGTCTTAGAGCCTCATAGTGAAAACTGGTTTAGCCAATCCATGCCCAGTACTTATCAATATTATGACTACAATGCCATTATGGCGATGCCCTATATGGAAGAAGCGGATGACCATCAACAATTCTATTTGGATCTCGTAAAACGGTCAAAAAAATATGACCCAGATTTGAGTCATACGATTTTTGAACTTCAGGCGTTGAATTGGCGAAATAATCAAAAACTTTCCACCGAAGAAATTGTGGATACCATCAAGTTTTTAGAAAAACACGGGGTAAAACATATTGGTTATTACCCCGATGATTTCGTACAGGAACATCCTCAACCGTCTAAGCTGAAATCCGCTTTTTTAACTGGTGATTAGTCTCAAAAAATTCCAGAAACCCTTTATTATTATAATAAAGGGTTAAATTCCTAGCCTGCTGCATATTGATAATATCTGCCGTATTCACCTTAAAACTACTGGCAAGTTGCGGTACTGCGACCGCTACTGGGGTTTTTCTACGATCCTTACCTGAAAAGCGAGCCCAGTTATAAGTTGCCCACAGCAACAGCAGACCAATAAAGCTTAAAATCATCACAACAATATTGATTAAACTTAATGGGCTATTGGGTTGGGCTTGTATAACCAGTTGCTGATAAATGGTTTGACCTTCAAACCACCATAAAAATAGGGTCAACACTGGCATAAATAACCACATAAACATAAACCAACCCACAATTTGTAAGCTGTAACCCGCGCTTTTATTACGTACATATTCAGGTTGATCAATATACGCTGGCAGTTCTAATTTTGACTCATCTTCAATTAAATAATATTTATATACTTTAGTCATTTTCTGGCGCTCCTCTAAATCCACGATCTGGGCTTACCCAACGTGCACGTTTTTGAGTCTTGAAAATCGTTTTAGGTAATGCAACCACTGTCGTCAGCATAGTGAGAACCCAGAAGAACAATGGATACCAAATGACCCAAAAATAGTTTCTGAAGATTCGGGCTTTATCATAGGGCTTATCGATACATAAACTAACAAAGAATTGAATAAGGCAAGTTAAACCCAGAATAATCCCGTACCATTGTGGAAAGAGAGATTGAATTGCCCACTCTCCGGGTAAAGAAAAAAACAGACCATATAGATATAGGATAATAATACCGAACATCACATATGCCCAAACCACACTGACAATAGACTCTAGTGCAATAGGCCACATACGGCGTCGATTCCACTTAAATAAGCTCGGTAAATAAGCAAATAAAACCTCTACTCCTCCTTGTGCCCAACGCAAACGCTGTTTCCATAAACCTTTAAAAGTTTCAGGCATATAGATATAGCACAGTGCTCTTGGGACATATTGCAGGTCCCAATGATCGAACTGTAAACGCCATGATACATCGATATCCTCCGTGATCATGTCATCACGCCAATATCCAATCCGGTCTAGCGCCGTTTTACGAAAACCGACTATTGCGCCTGAAACAGTAAAGATTCGTCCATAGGTGCGTTGTGCACGTTTAATTAATCCAATAATAGAAGAGAATTCACCCACCTGAATTTTGCCCAGAATACTGGAGCGGTTCAAAATACGTGGATTCCCCGTGACTGCCCCAACCCTTGGATATCTTGTTAAATGATGCATCATCCATAGCACTGCATGCGGATGGATTAAGGCATCACCATCTATACACACCAGATATTCATTTTGACTCACCATTGCACCGGCACGTAAAGCATAGGCCTTGCCCTGATTTTCAGCCAAATGGACAACTCTGAGTTTCGGATATTTTTGCAAAAGTTCATCAAGAATTTCGGCAGTTTTATCCTGACTTCCGTCATTTACTGCAATGACTTCAAAATCCGGATACTGCGTTTGCATGGCAAATTTTATGGTATCCCGAACCTGGGCTGCTTCATTAAAACAAGGAATAATAATACTGCATCCATGTTCGCTAGCATGAGGTAATGGCGGTTGCTTGCGTTCATGTTTTAAATAGAACCAGATTCCCCCCGCAATCCAAAGCCAAGCCATAAATAATGGGTAGAAAAAAGCAAAGCCAAAATACACATCACTAATTTGAAATAAACTTGAGTCAGTCATTATTTCCTCCCCTTCGCAGTATTATTTTCATATGGATTACGATAAGTGAGTGGACTGGTATTAATACTTAAATCTTGGTAAAGATACTCTTGAACTTGTTGTCCAGCCTTTAATTGATAATTATTAATTCCAATTTTTTGTACGGATAATTTTTTTAGTTCCTGATAATATTGCGAATACTCTTTCCAGTCGCTTCGTTTTGCATTCTGATTTACTGTAAAACTCACGATTAAATACTGTTTTTGTATACTGTTTAATTTTTCGAGTTGTTTTTCTAAAGTTTTAAATATTCCAGCATCTTTCACCGGATCAAATTCAATATAAAGAAAATCCTTATTATTTAAACTGTATTCCATCAAAGGCATTAATCCATCTACATGCTTATCCTTTAAGGTAATTTTCAAAACAGTTTGATAATTATTACTGATATTGGTGTAATATTTTGCCTGTTTTTTAGCTTGATCTTTTATATCAAAAACCTTTTTTATTTTTTGAGCACATTCTCCATCCCAGGTCTGTTTCTGTATTGCACAGTCGAGCTCATCTCCAATATCGATCATTACACCTTCAACTGAAGAATTATATTTAACCAATTCGGCAGTGAGATCTGCAAAATTGAGTCCCTGTTTGGTTTGTAAACTAATCGGTAATTCAGCATATACCCGATTACCTACACGGGTGCGCGCTTGCCAAACTGTACGATTTAATAAATCTTTACGCATGCCCAGTTGACGATTTGGGAAATAGGCAACATCTATTTTTCCATCACCATTCTCATCCGCTACGGTTTTTAATAAAATGGTATTGGTTTGTAATGCACTAACCTGATCTAGAAATTGCCCAAGTTTTTGATCAAAAATTTCATTATTGGGACTGACCATTTCAGCCAAATCAAAACGGATATAACTTCTACGTTGCTTATGGATATCACTGGCAAAAGTCAAAAAATCCAGCATTTCTGCATGTAGCATTTCAGGGGTCGGGTTATTCATGACCAGGGCGCGTTGATAGGTTTGCCCCGAATCAGCAAGGGTGGACATACTGCCCAAACTAAATGACATAGGCAGACCCGCTTTTTCTGCAAGTTCTTCACTTTCCTTGGTCACGGCACCATAAGGCCAGAATATAGCCCTTGTATCTATTCCTAATTCAGTGTCTAAAATTTTCTTAGACTGTTTTAAATCATCTATAACCCGTTTTTGATAGGCTTGATCTGATTCATAACGTTGATATTTTGGCAAAAATTGGCGAGTAATTGCCGCGGGTTGCATACTTTGTTGAGGATTGGCAAGTATGCCTTTGTGCAGATTATCCGAATGTGATACAAACTCTACCAGACCTGAACGTTGCATTTCCCGCATTTGATCCCAGGTCATTAAGCTATTTTGACCATAGGCCTCATAAGCATCTTTGGTATTCCCATTAATCCAGCTCGTAGGAATAGCAAAAGCAGCGGAATATTTATACTGTTTCAATAACGGGAAAACTCGGGTATAACTACTGATTGCCCCATCATCAAAGGTTAATAACACTGATTTTTTAGGTAATTTCTTTTTCTTTTGCCGAGCATCCCATACATCTTGCAAACTAATCGTTTGCCACCCTTCCTGTTTTAACCATGCAAAATAGCGTCCTAAATTTTTAGTACTAATTGCATAAAGATCCCGATCTCCGTCACGGGAAACGTCATCCCGAACATCATGAAAAGTGATGGTCACAAATAAATTATCAGGTATTTCAGTGGTATTTTTCGTTATATTTTGAGCAAAAACCGTCACTGGAACGGCGAATGCCGTTACCATGACAGCAGAAAGTAAGGTTTTTATCACGTGTTTCATTAAAAAATTCCTTTAAAGCCCACTGTTGCATATGTTTTTTCTTCATCTTCACCATCATAAGGATGAGTTCCCCAGCCTATGCCATAGTTCAGACGCCATGTCCGAGAAAGCTGCCAATCATGTTCATAAAAAACGTTATAAATTGGCTTGCTGGAATAATTATCTTGTCCAAAAGTCCCAATGGTAGCTTCAAAATGTTGAGTGAAATTCCTTTCATATCTACGCCACGTAATCCACTCATGCTGTAAATTCAGTTCTGCACTATAACTTTCTTCAGGATTGAAATAGTCCACAATGACATCTTTGTTCTGGCTGTAATAACCGGCCAGAGTCAAACTGGTGGTATGATGCGGGGCTTGAAAAATCTGTTGTTTAAGGTATGCCGAAACCTCTTGGCGTGTATTGTCATCATCAATATCGGTTAACTGATAGACAAGACCTGCCTTACGGGATTCATGCTGTTGCCAATTCAAATCAAAGGTATAAGATTTTCCTTCATTGCCATTTCTGATGGCCTGTAAAGGAATATCCGCCTGACTATTAAATCCTAATGCGTACTGCCAATGATCATTCAGCCATTGTGACCAATTGAGCTTGACCCCAAAACGGTCTTGATCTTGTTCATTGTCGATACTCTGAGACAACATGATATTTACCGCTTTACGACGCGATGCCCATTCCAGCCCTAGACCTACACGTTGATATTCAATGGTGCCGGTATCATATTCACCAGAACGAAAACTGTGATCAACATAGGTACGATAATTATCAAAAAGCCATGGGCTGTGAATGCGTGTGAAATGATCCTGCTCACGGTTCCCTCTCAAACGATCGAGTAAAGCCGAATTATCTGAGTCACTTTCTGAAAAATTACTCAGGTGTTGAATAGAGGCATGATTACGGTCATTCAGTTCTTTTTTATTTTTTACTACAGTCGTATCTTCAGGCATGGTTTGTATGAGTTCAGCACTTTGGATACGCCATTCCTGGATATTTTCCAAAGCTCGCAGGTTTTCTAAATGACGGATTCGGATGCCTTCATCTACCGGTATGACGCCATCCCATTGAGATACGATCCATTCAGCACGTTGCGGGTTTTCACGCAAAAGTTGAATAAATGCGCGATTATTTTGGAAAAGTACGTTATTAGGCGCTTTTGCAATCAATTGTTCATAATATTGTTCGGCTTTGGCATATTCTTGACGATAGGCATAATTCAGCCCGACTAAAGCTAAATACTCACTTCGGTCATCATGGGTAACTTTATCCACACCTTTAGCATTACTGTATTGAAAAGTAGGTAAGGCTTTGTCCATTATTTTTAATAATTGATCAGCTTCCTTATATTTCTCCTGCTCAATTAACGAGTAATATAAGCCTGCATACAACTCAAAATGCGCATAGTTCTTTTCTTGCAGCAAATTTTTATAAATTTTTTCAGCGATTTGAGGCTGTTGATTCTTAAAGTAGGCATCTGCAATAGCCTGACGCACATAAGGAGGCATCTGTTCTATAGGCACGCCAGTTTTTGGAATTTGCTCGAAGACTTTTTGAGAGCGATTTCGTTCGTTTAAGGCATAAATGTATTCATAGTAAAATCGTCGCTTCCAACTCGGATCATTCGGCAGTTGCGATTCGTACTGTTCCATATCCGCGAGCACTTCATCAAGTGGCTGGTACGGCTGTTTTCGACCTCTATAAATGGAAAGCTTATAATATTCCACAGCATTTTGAATGCGCTGGGAAAATTCATTAATTTTGGCATTGGCTCTCAGATCGGCATTTTCTTTGAGTGATTGACTATTTTGTATAAAATTTTCCGCATTGGCATAATCTGCATTGGTCAGCAAGGCCAATGCATACTGTTCTTCGGTACTCACATCCTTGCTTTTTTCAATAGCCAGATTAGCCGTACTCAATGCCTCTACCGGCATATCTAGCAACCGGTAAGTATAAGAAAGCTGGGCTAAATAATCTGCTTCAACCTTATTAATGTCGACCTGAGAAAGTGTTTTTTTCGCCTGTGCCTTTTTACCCGCTTCTGCCTGCAATATGCCTGTCCAGACAATCCATTGTGGATTGGAATCGGTTTTTGCAAAGGTTTTGGCCCAGTTTTCTGCTAACTCAAATTTCTTTAAGTCGCGTAATGCCTTGATGACATATATTTTTCCATAGTCTGGAAATTGTTGACTTTGTATACCCTTTAGGTAGCGAATATCCGACTCTGCAAACTTTTTATTTTCATAAGCCATTACTACAAAATCAGCAATCAGTTTCTGATTATTGGGATAGCGGCCCAATAATTGTCTGAGTTTTTGTAAACCAGTGTCCACCTGGCCCTGTTTAATTAAAGGTATAACTTTTTCACGTTGTTGATCCACAACGTCCTTATAGATCAATTCTGCGTATGACAATGTAGAAAACAGTAAAGTCCCACAGGAAAGCGCGAGTACAGTGAAATTAAAGTTCATAATTAAAATATTCTTTATTCATTGTTATTAATGCTGACATTGTAATCCACAATATGTGAATAAAAGAGCAAATTAATAAAATATTGTGTTTCGTTTTGTGTTTTTTATTATTATATGTGATATAAATCACATTATTTTAAATATAAATTATATTGTTTTTAATCTGATTATTTTAATTTAAATATAATATTTTCTTTATTCAAGCAACCTACAATTTTCATACAACGCGCTATTTTAACGGGTTGTAAAAATATCCTTCCTTACAATCTACTATTTTAATTTAAAATTCCTCAACGTTAGATTGTTATCCATATCAAATATCATGCAATAAAAAACCCTCAAAAGAGGGGTTTTTTATTGCACTTGTTATATGTCACACCAAACCTTTATTCTTCAACACTTCAAACATGGTTGAGCCAAGTTCTGCAGGACTACGGGTATAAGCCATACCGGCTTTTTCAAAAGCTGCAAATTTTTCTTCTGCTGTGCCTTTACCACCAGAAATAATTGCTCCGGCATGCCCCATACGCTTGCCTTTAGGTGCTGTTACCCCTGCAATATAACCCACAACCGGCTTAGTCACATGAGACTGAATATATTCAGCGGCTTCTTCTTCTGCTGTTCCGCCAATCTCACCAATCATGATGATAGCTTCGGTTTGCGGATCTTCCTGGAACAGTTTCAGGCAATCAATCTGGTTCATGCCTGGAATTGGATCACCGCCAATGCCAATACAGGTGGATTGACCCAAGCCTAATTTAGTAGTCTGTGCCACTGCTTCGTAGGTCAATGTTCCGGAACGGGAAATAATGCCGATTTTACCTGTCTGATGAATATGTCCCGGCATAATCCCGATTTTGCACTCACCCGGCGTGATAATACCCGGACAGTTTGGCCCGATCAGACGTGTGCCATTACCGTTGGTTTCTAAATAGCGTTTGGCTTTTAACATATCCAGTGTTGGCACACCTTCCGTAATTACCACAATCAGCTCAATTCCAGAATCTACTGCTTCTACAATTGAATCCAATACAAATGGTGCAGGGACATAAATCACAGAGGCATCTGCATCTGTTTCTTTGACTGCTTCTTTCATGGTATTAAAAACAGGAAGATTTAAATGGGATTGACCGCCTTTTCCAGGAGTTACCCCACCAACGACTTTGGTGCCATAGGCTAAGGCTTGTTCTGAGTGAAATGTACCATTTTTACCTGTAAAACCTTGTACCAATACTTTCGTGTCTTTATTGATTAATACGCTCATGTTTGATACTCCTTAAGCTTTTACAGCAGCGACAATTTTTTCTGCAGCATCGGCCAAACCTGATGCAGAAATTAACGTGAGTCCAGATTCATCCAATAACTTGGCACCCAGTTCTGCATTATTTCCTTCCAAACGCACAACGACCGGCACGGCTACGTGAACTTCCTGAACCGCTGCAATAATGGCTTCAGCAATCATGTCACAACGTACAATCCCACCAAAAATATTAATTAAAACCCCTTGTACTGAACTGTCTGCCAAAATAATTTTAAAGGCTTCAATGACACGTTCTTTGGTTGCACCCCCTCCCACATCCAGAAAGTTTGCCGGCTGACCGCCATACAGTTTGATGATGTCCATGGTTGCCATGGCAAGACCGGCACCATTGACCATACAGCCAATGTTTCCTTCTAGGGCTACATAATTCAGGTCATGCTCTGAAGCTTTCAATTCACGTTCATTTTCCTGGGACTTATCGCGCATCGCTGCAATTTCGGGTAAACGATACAAAGCGTTAGAGTCGATCCCGACTTTGGCATCAACACATAAGATGTCACCATTTTCACGGACTGAAAGCGGGTTAATTTCAAATAAGGCAAAATCATTTTCAATGAATGCCTGATAAGCTGCGGTCATGATTTTGACAAACTGATTGATCTGTCCATCTTTTAAATTCAGTGCAAAAGCCACTTCACGCGCCTGGAATGGCAATAAACCCACCAGCGGGTCAACTTCAACTTTAATAATTTTTTCAGGAGTTTCTTCAGCCACCTTTTCAATTTCGACCCCACCCTCAGTGGATGCCATAAAGGTTACACGACGGCTGGAACGGTCCACCACTGCACCGAGGTATAACTCGCGTTCAACTGGGTAAACATCTTCAGAGACTAAAATGCTGTTGACTGGCTGTCCATTGGCATCGGTTTGATAAGTGACCAAACGTGTACCCATAATCTGGTTAGCATAGTCTGCGGCTTCTTGTGCAGACTTCACCACTTTTACTCCACCGGCCTTACCACGCCCCCCGGCATGAACCTGGGCTTTGAGTACTGCAAATTTTCCTCCAAGCTGTTCGAAAGCTTTTACGGTTTCTTCTGCATTTGTTGCCAGAATACCCTCTTGCACCGGCATTCCATATTTTTTTAATAACGTTTTTGCTTGATACTCATGTAGATTCATTGAACAACCTTTTACTACTTATTTGACTTTGTTATTACGTTCACCAATATTTTTTGGTTCACATCAATCAATATTGGTATTTTCTAGAACTTAAAATGATTCTTATCTTTATTTTTAGATGATTGTTCTAATAAAAACAACCATCAAATGTAAAAAGAGCGGCTTAAGCCGCTCTTTTTTATTACTTACGCTTACGTTGAATCGCGTGAATCGCTCGACCATCTACAGCCAAAGCAGCTTCATGAACCACTTCAGAGAATGTAGGATGACCAAATGTCATCAACTGTAAATCTTCAACTGAAGATACAAACTCAAGTGCGATCATACCTTGGTGTACGATATCGGACGCAGCAGGTCCAATCACGTGCATGCCCAATAAACGGTCAGTTTTTGCATCAGCAACAAACTTCACGAAACCAGCATTTTCGCCAGCTGCCATTGCACGACCATTTGCAGCAAAGCCGAATTGACCTGTCTTAACGTCATGGCCTTTTTCTTTTGCTTGCTCTTCTGTTAAACCGACCCACGCCGCTTCTGGGTGTGTGTAAATTACAGAAATGATGGTGTCATAGTTCACTTGTGCAGCATGACCGTGAATACGTTCAGCTGCCATTACGCCTTCTTCCATTGCTTTATGAGCAAGCATTGGACCACGTACCAAGTCACCAATTGCATATACACCTTCAACAGAAGTCGCGCACCAGTCATTTACTTCAACCAGACCGCGTTCAGTTAACTTAATGCCTGAATCTTCAGCCAATAAGCCTTCAGCATAAGCACGACGACCTACACAAACGATCAACTTGTCGAAAGTTTGAGTTTTGTCTTCGCCACCTTGAGTGTACTGAACAGTAACTTCACGGCCATTTACTTCAGTACCAGCAACTTTAGCGCCAACACGGATGTCTAGACCTTGTTTAGTCAATACTTTTTGGTAGTCTTTCGCCAATGCTTTATCAGCCATTGGCAAGAATGCATCCATTGCTTCAAAAACAACAACTTCAGCACCCAGACGACGCCATACTGAACCCAGCTCAAGACCGATTACGCCCGCACCAATTACGCCTAGACGTTTAGGTACTTCAGGGAATTCAAGTGCGCCAGTTGAATCAACAATGATGTCTTGATCTACAGGAGCTACTGGAATGTTTACCGGTACTGAACCTGTCGCAAGAATGACATATTTAGGTTCAAGAATTTGAATTTCACCTTCGTGAGATACAAATTCAACTTTTTTACCAGCAAGTAATTTACCTGTACCTTTTAACCATCCGATACCGTTACCTTTTAGAAGGCCATCGATACCCATTGTTAATTGGTTTACAATTTTGTCTTTACGAGCAAGCATTTTTGCTAGGTCGAATTTCACTTCACCAGTTGCAATACCGTGATCTTCTAGGTGATGCACTGTATCTTCATAACGGTGTGAAGAATCAAGCAAAGCTTTAGACGGGATACAACCTACGTTTAAGCAAGTACCGCCTAAAGACGGTTTGCCTTTATGAATACGTTTTTCGATACAGGCAACTTTGAAACCAAGTTGAGCTGCACGAATTGCCGCTTCATAACCACCTGGTCCACCGCCGATAACAACAAGATCAAACTGTTGAGACATGTTTATCTCCAAAAATGGGCCTAGAGTTTCGCTCTAAGCCCATGGATTTATTCTATAGAATTAAAGGTCAAGGATAAGACGAGCAGGTTCTTCTAACAATTCTTTGATTGCTACAAGGAAACCTACAGCTTCTTTACCATCAATTAAACGGTGGTCATAAGACAGCGCCAAGTACATCATTGGCAAGATTTCTACTTGACCATTCACTGCCATAGGACGGTCCTGGATTTTGTGCATACCCAAGATTGCAGTTTGTGGTGTATTCAAAATTGGCGTAGAAAGCAATGAACCGAAAGTACCACCATTGGTAATAGTGAACGTACCTCCAGTCATGTCTTCAATGCCTAACTTACCGTCACGTGCCTTAGCAGCATAAGCGCGAATACCGTTTTCTACTTCAGCATAGTTCATGCGGTCAGTATCACGTAATACAGGAACCACTAGACCACGGTCGCTTGATACAGCCACACCGATGTCATAGTAACCGTGATAAACAATGTCATCACCATCGATAGAAGCGTTTACAGCAGGGTAGCGTTTCAGTGCTTCAGTCGCTGCTTTAACGAAGAATGACATGAAGCCCAGACGCGCACCATGACGCTTTTCGAATGCGTCTTTATATTGAGCACGCATTTCCATGATTGGTTTCATGTTCACTTCGTTGAACGTAGTCAACATTGCTGTTGATTGAGTCGCAGCAAGTAAACGCTCAGCAACACGTTTACGAAGACGGGTCATAGGAACACGTTTTTCGATACGCTCGCCAACAGCAACGCTTAAAGGCGCAGCAGCTGGAGCCGCTGGTTTAGCTTGATGGTTTGCAACATCTTCTTTAGTAATACGGCCACCGCGACCAGTACCTGCTACATCGCTAGCTGCAATACCCGTTTCAGTCAATGCTTTACGCACTGCTGGAGCTTGGTCTTGAACAGGCTGGCTACGTTCTACCACAGGTGCAGCACCCGCTTCAGTTTGAGCTGCAGCTTGTTCAACTTTCTCTTCAGATTGAACGGCTTGAGTTTGCGCAGCGCCAGAAACAGCACCTTCTTCAAACTGTGCAATCACTTCATTTGACAGTACTGTGTCGCCTTCATTTTTAATGATTGACGCAATTGTACCGTCCGCAGGAGCAACAACTTCCAAAACAACTTTATCAGTTTCGATATCACAGATCACTTCATCACGTGATACCGCTTCACCTGGTTGTTTATGCCAAGTTGCGATCGTACCGTCAGCAACTGACTCTGGGAATACCGGTGCTTTAATTTCGGTTGCCATTATTTAGAATCTCCTGATTGTTCAGCTGCAATCGCGAGTGCGTCATTTACCAGCTGAGCTTGTTGTTTTGCGTGCAAATATGGTGAACCACATGCCGGTGCAGCAGAAGCTTCACGGCCTGCGAAGCTAATACGTACTTGTTTACCTGATTTCATCACGTCGTCATATAGACGCGGTGCGATGAACAACCAAGCACCTTGGTTTTTCGGTTCTTCTTGAGCCCAAACCACTTCTTTGATATTTGGGTAAGAAGCAAGTACTTCAGCAATGCGTTGTTCTGGATATGGGTACAATTGTTCAATACGAACGATTGCAGTGTTGTTTAATTCCTGTTCACGACGTTTTTCAAGCAAGTCGTAATAAACCTTACCACCACAAAGTACCAGACGAGTCACATCAGACTTGTTGATGTTGTCGATTTCGTCAATCACAGTCTGGAATGAACCATTTGCAAGCTCTTCAAGCGTAGAAGTTGCAAGTTTGTGACGAAGCAATGACTTCGGCGACATGATGATCATTGGCTTGCGGATTGGACGAAGTGCTTGACGACGCATCGCATGGAAAATTTGCGCTGGGGTAGTCGGTGTCATCACCTGCATGTTGTCTTCAGCACAAAGCTGCAAGAAACGTTCTAAACGTGCAGATGAGTGTTCTGGACCCTGACCTTCAAAACCGTGTGGAAGAAGCATGGTTAAACCACACACGCGTTCCCATTTGGTTTCGCCAGATGCGATGAACTGGTCAATCACGACTTGCGCACAGTTCGCAAAGTCACCGAACTGTGCTTCCCAGATAATTAAGCTCTTTGGAAGCGTCGTTGCATAACCGTATTCAAATGCAAGTACCGCCATTTCTGACAATAAAGAGTCATAAATTGCTGTACGTGGCTGGTTTTCTTTCAGGTTACATAATGGAATGTAAGTTGAACCGTCCACCTGGTTGTGCAATTTTGCATGACGGTGTGAGAAGGTGCCACGACCCACGTCTTCACCGGTTAAGCGAACCAGGAAGCCTTCATCCAGAATAGAAGCATAGGCTAGAGTTTCTGCAGCACCCCAGTTCAGCGGCATTTCACCCGTTTGCATTTTCAGACGGTCGTCGATCACTTTTGCAACCTGACGTTGCATCACGAAGCCTTCTGGAAGCTCGCGCATTTTTGTGCCAAGTTCTTTCAAGCGTTCGATTGGGAACGAAGTATCCCATTCGTCTGTATATTCGTGACCCAGGTATGGCGTCCAGTCAACAAACATTTTGGTATTTGGTTCAAGCACCAATGCATTGGCAACATGCTTGCCTGCTTCAAGGTCTGAACGGTATTGCTCAACCATTTGGTCAGCAGAAGCACGATCAAGAACACCTTGTTGTACAAGCTGATCTGCATAAAGCGTACGCGTGGTCGCTTTTTTGTTAATCACCTGATACATCATCGGTTGAGTTGCAGCTGGCTCGTCCGCTTCGTTATGCCCACGACGACGGTAGCAGAACATGTCAATCACAACATCCTTACGGAAAGTATGACGGAAATCATGCGCTAACTGAGACACAAACAATACAGCTTCAGGATCATCACCATTCACATGGAAGATTGGTGCCTGAATCATTTTCGCGATATCAGTACAGTATTCTGTAGAACGTGCATCACGTGGATCAGAAGTTGTGAAACCAACCTGGTTGTTGACCACAAGATGAACTGTACCACCTACGGTATAACCACGGGTTTGTGACATCTGGAAGGTTTCTTGGTTTACACCTTGACCTGCAAATGCTGCATCACCATGAACAATGATTGGCAATACATCATCACCACCAATGTCTTTACGACGTACTTGACGTGCACGTACCGAGCCTTCAACCACAGGACCTACGATTTCAAGGTGCGACGGGTTAAATGCCAATGCCAAGTGAACTTCGCCACCCGGAGTCATCACGTTAGATGAGAAACCTTGGTGGTACTTAACGTCACCAGAACCTTTTTTATGCAGTGATTTACCTTCAAACTCGCCGAACAGGTCAGCCGGGTTTTTACCCATGATGTTCACAAGAAGGTTTAAACGGCCACGGTGCGGCATACCGATAACCACTTCTTTACAGCCTACAGAGCCTGCACGTTGAATCAGTTCATTCACCATCGGGATGAAAGATTCACCACCTTCCACACCAAAGCGTTTTGCACCAACGTATTTATTACCGAGGTATTTTTCCAGACCTTCAGCTGCTGTTAAGCGTTCTAAGACGTGTTTTTTCTGTTCAGCAGTGAAACCGAATTGGCCTTTTGCACTTTCAAGACGTTGTTGAATCCAGCGTTTTTCTTTGGTATCAACAATGTGCATGTATTCAGCACCAATAGAAGCACAATAAGTCGCTTCCATCGCTTGAACCATTTCAGCTAAAGTTGCTTCAGTCTTACCGATTGCAAGGTTGCCCGTGTTAAACACTGTGTCTAAATCAGATTGAGTCAAACCATGCGCAGCAAGATCAAGATCAGGCACGATTTCACGCTTAGCCAAACCTAATGGATCTAATTTTGCTTTTTGATGACCACGGTTACGATAAGCTGCAATGAGTTGCAATACGCCAATTTGACGACGCTCATGCTCAGAACTTACAGCACTTTGAATCACAGGTTGAACGCGACTTGAGTTGCGACCTAATAAAAGGAATTGCTCACGTACATTGCTATGTGGTTGATCACCTTTAGGGAATTTACCGAAGTATTCTTGCCAGTCAGCACCTACTGAATCTGGAGCCGTCAAATACTGCTCATAAAGTTCTTCAATATACGCTGCACTGTCAGCGCTAAGTTCAGTGTCAAGACGCAGTGCGTCAGCAACTTCTTGCATTTGTGGACCCATTTCCTATTGCAAAAACATTTTCAGGATGCTTTTTAAGCGAACCCATGATTAATAATGTCAAATTGGTAACATGACATTAGTCCCCATAAGGCATAAGCCATGAGGCGTGATCACTACATTAGGAATAACCCAATGTGAATAATGAATCATAACGCCCTCATTGGCATCATCACTCATTGATATATACTCGACCAAAACCGAGCAATTTTTTGCAAATCGACTTAGAAAAAATAACTACGTGACTTAATTTTTCTAAAGCGATTTATATTTATTTATAAACCTTATACATAATTTCAAATGTTGAAAAAATGTACGCAAATACAGGGCTTTTTTTAAATATAGCTTTGTGTCAAATCGTAACATGTTCTCCAGTTGCAATTGATTTTTTTGACACATACCTCTCATAACTTAGCGAAATACACATCTAACATTTTCATCTAACATATGGTGCTTTATCTCATAATTAGATTCAATCTAGACCAAAGTCCTAGCCCACCTCACCATATATAACAAAAGAGAGCACAATATTTAAACTGGCTCTCTTTATCTGCGTTATATAATAACATTTTAATCTCAAATTTGCAGATTCAAGCCTAAAATTAGTGCTTTAATCACCCATTCAAACCATCCCACCAGACCCAGATCGTTTTTAAGCAAAATTCTGCTTTTGTTTTAATCAATTATATATTTTTTAACACCGCTGCACACCCCCACTCCCATCTATTCATATAAGCATTTAGTATTCCATACTTATTTACAACTATTAAAAGTATAAAAAAAGCACACCTATGGGTGTGCTTTTTTTGACTGGAGCAGATTAGCCTGCTTGGTCTAACAACATGCTACGGATGTGACCGATAGCTTTAGTTGGATTAAGACCTTTAGGACAAACTGATACACAGTTCATGATGCCTTTACAACGGAATAGCGAGAACGGGTCGTCAAGACGAGCCAAACGCTCTTGAGTTGCAGTATCACGAGAGTCAATGATGAAGCGGTAAGCATTCAACAATGCTGAAGGACCCAGGAACTTGTCAGGGTTCCACCAGAATGACGGACATGAAGTTGAACAGCATGCGCAAAGAATACATTCGTATAAACCGTCAAGGTGTTCACGTTCTTCAGGAGACTGTAAACGCTCTTTCGGTGGCGCAGGCTGGTTGTTGATCAAGAACGGGTGAATTTTGTTGTACTGATCGTAGAACTGGTTCATGTCTACAACCAAGTCTTTAACCACTGGTAGACCTGGAAGTGGACGAACAGTAATCACTTCTGGTAAATCATTCAGGTTCCACAAACATGCCAAACCGTTTTTACCATTGATGTTTACAC
The DNA here is from genome assembly GCF_004331195.1 of Acinetobacter sp. ANC 4216. Classification (NCBI taxonomy): domain Bacteria; kingdom Pseudomonadati; phylum Pseudomonadota; class Gammaproteobacteria; order Moraxellales; family Moraxellaceae; genus Acinetobacter; species Acinetobacter sp. ANC 4216. The sequence goes on from NZ_SJOC01000004.1 coordinate 208,390, forward strand.
CATCAGAACCACAAATACCTTCACGGCATGAACGACGGAACGTTAAAGATTCGTCTTGTACTTTCAACGCAAGAAGAGCATCAAGCAACATACGGTGCTTGTCTGTCAATTCAAGTTTAAAAGTTTGCATGTACGGTGCTTTATCCTTGTCAGGATCGTAGCGGTAGATATTAAATGTACGAGTACCTCTACTCATCTTACTTCTCCCTATTAGAATGTACGCGGTTTAGGTGGAATTGCGGCAACCGATAAAGGCTTATAACGCACTGGCTTGTACTCAAGATGGTTGTCAGCAGAGAACCATAATGTGTGCTTCATCCACTCATCATCACGACGACCGTATGGATAATCCGCATGTTCTGGCGGCAATTCAAAATCGACCACCGTATGCGCACCACGACATTCTTTACGAGCAGCAGCAGAAATCAGTGTTGCTTTCGCCACTTCATACAAGTTTTCAACTTCCAAAGCTTCAATACGTGCAGTGTTGAATACTTTAGATTTGTCTTTCAAGTGAATGTTACGAACACGTGGCTCAATCGCAAGAATTTGCTTCACACCTTCTTCAAGCAGTGCAGATGTACGGAATACACCAGCGTGGTCTTGAACGATATCACGGATTGCATCAGCAACTTCTTGAGCATTTTCACCTGAAGTTGACTCATCCAGTTTACGAATACGCTCAACAGTTTGTTCAAGCACAGTCGTAGGAAGCGGTTGGTACTCATCACCATGATGTTTAGTTACATAGTCAATGATATGTTGACCAGCAGCTTTACCAAATACAACCAAGTCAAGCAATGAGTTTGTACCTAGACGGTTCGCACCATGTACTGATACACATGAACATTCACCAATTGCATAGAAACCTTTCACTGGTTTAGTGAAGTCACGGCCTTCCGCATTTGTAGAATAAACATCAGTATCTTTGTTGTAGTGTGCTTCAAGCGGAGTTGTTTCGCGAGATTCAGGAACCACAACCTGACCATGAATATTCGTTGGAATACCACCCATTTGATAATGGATTGTTGGTACTACTGGAATTGGCTCTTTGGTGATATCCACGTTCGCGAATTTCTTACCAATCTCGAATACAGATGGAAGACGTTTCATGATTGTGTCAGCACCCAGGTGCGTCATATCAAGAAGAATGTAGTCACCTTTAGGACCACAACCACGACCTTCCTTGATTTCCTGGTCCATAGAACGTGATACGAAGTCACGTGGCGCCAAGTCTTTCAAAGTTGGAGCATAACGTTCCATGAACGGTTCGCCGTCTTTGTTACGAAGGATTGCACCTTCACCACGACAACCTTCAGTTAACAATACGCCTGCGCCCGCAACACCCGTTGGGTGGAATTGCCAGAATTCCATATCCTGTAATGGAATACCTGCACGAGCCGCCATACCAAGACCGTCACCAGTATTGATATATGCGTTAGTAGATGCACGGTAAACACGACCTGCACCACCTGTAGCAAATAATGTCGCTTTCGCCTGAAATACTGCAATTTTACCAGTTTCCTGGTCAATAGCAGTTACACCCAGTACGTCACCTTCTTCGTTACGGATCAAGTCAAGAGCGATCCATTCCACGAAGAATTGCGTACCCATTTTCACGTTGCTTTGATAAAGCGTGTGAAGAAGTGCGTGACCTGTACGGTCAGCTGCAGCACATGCGCGAGGAACCGCTTTTTCACCGTAGTTTGCAGAGTGACCACCGAATGGACGTTGGTAAATTGTACCGTCTGCGTTACGGTCGAATGGCATACCCAAGTGTTCTAATTCATAAACCACTTGTGGCGCTTCACGCGTCATAAATTCGATCGCGTCTTGGTCACCTAACCAGTCAGAACCTTTTACGGTGTCATAAAAGTGGTAGTGCCAGTTATCTTCTTGCATGTTACCAAGAGATGCACCAATACCACCCTGTGCAGCCACAGTATGAGAACGTGTTGGGAATACTTTAGTCAGTACCGCAACTTTCAAACCCGCCTGAGCAAGCTGGTAAGATGCGCGCATACCTGAACCACCACCACCAACGATAACAGCATCGAAAGTTTCGTGTGGAATATTTGTGTAATCTTCTTTAGGGGTTATAGCGCCCATGATATTTTCCTATCAATTCGCCCAAAAAATCTGGATCGCCCAGATTGCATATGCAAATACAGCAATAATGACTGCTGAAGTCAGCACCAAACGCAAGCCTGAAGCTGAAGGACCCATTTGACGAGTAGTCACATAATCTGTGAATACCTGCCACATGCCGATCCAAGCGTGTGCGACAAGAGATAAGACTGCCAATAAAGACATAATCTTCATTGGTAATGTCATCATAAAGCCAAACCATTGTTCATAGTTAAATCCGCCATTAAGAAGGATCCAACCCAATACCACAACAGTATAAACAGCTAATACAACAGCACTTACACGTTGGATAAACCAATCGCGAGAACCTGAACCCGTTAAACCTGTAGCACTTTTCATTAGAGAACAATCCATACAAATGATGCGACAATCGAAATCGCAGCCAAGATCAATGAAATAGTAGCTGCTACACGACCACTTTGCAGTTCTTCAGCAAAACCAAGGTCAGCAAGTAAATGCTTAATACCCATAATAAAATGGAAAAGTAAGCCGGCTACAAATACCCATACGATAAAGCGTACAATGAAGCCGCTAAAGATTGCCTGAACTTCAGCAAAACCTTCAGCAGAAGACAATGATTTGTCTAGAAGCCACAAAAGTACCGGTACAAGTAAAAATACGATGACACCAGAAAGACGGTGTAGAATTGATGCAATAGCCACAGGGGATTTTAAGTTTACTTCTAAAACTTGACCCATGGACAAATTGACAGGTCTGTTGCTTTTCACAGCGGGCATCCTGTAAGTAAAAACTCCATCCGGAGTTTGTTGGAATTAATTCGAAGGAAAGCTAGCATTTTTAGGCAATTACTCTATCCAGTAATACCTAATTTTAAAACGACACTGAATTATAAAACGTGAACTATCAAAACACAAACAATCACATTTAGCTTTTCCATAAAAAAATATTAAATAAGAATCATTAACATAAAATCCCCAAATCAAGCAGACAAAATACATCTAAGAAAACAGAGCTATATACTTGGTTTTTATTAAATAAAAGCCAATTTTATTTATCGTTTTTAGCTTTGAGAATTAAATTTATTTATTTAGACTAAAGATGAACAAAGAATTACTATATTTTACAACACACTTAACCACATTCATATCATTTATGATAGTTTTCATTTTTAATATAAATATCTAGAATTTATAAAAATTATATCAGCTTAAGATCATGAAATGAAATAACCACTTAGTCTGTGAATAATTCCCCCACTACAGCAAAATCACGCTGATTTTTTCAGCAAAATTATGGTTTATTTTTCCCAATTTGAACAAATAACCAGCATTTCCACCCACTTTTAGCAGTTATTTTTTAACCAAACAAACTTTATTTTACTTTTAATTTATCGCTTTTAATTATGACCAATAAAACAGCAAAAAACACAGTAAAAAGATGTAAGTTACGAAAATTATAATAATTTTAAATATTAGACTTGATATAAACTTTCAGTCTATCAGAGTTTTTAGGAATTAAAAATTGCCTACAATTCCCACAACATGCATATTTTTTTCTGCAACTTATTTTCATTTGACTTATTATACGGCGTCGATACTGATATTTTCCTCATGGCTACTGGATTTTGTGATCCAATCCTTATGAGGGTGTCGTTTTATCCATAAGTATAATTGACAAAATTTCAGTACTCTCTAATCTTATAGCAAATTTTTGATCCGTCTGATTCGCGCATTAAAAGATTAGTACTACGAGTCAGATAAAACATTCACCAGGACAGGAGATCTATTGAATGTCTGCAGCAACTGGCAAAAAAGCCGTTTTACAGCTTGATGGCAAAGAAATTGAATTACCAATTTACAGCGGCACATTGGGCCCAGATGTAATCGACGTTAAAGATGTGTTGGCCGCAGGTCACTTTACTTTTGATCCTGGTTTTATGGCAACAGCTGCATGTGAATCTAAAATCACATTCATCGATGGTAATAAAGGTGTGCTTTTACACCGCGGTTACCCAATCGACCAGCTTGCAACTAAAGCAGACTATCTAGAAACTTGCTACTTATTGTTAAACGGCGAACTTCCAACTGCTGAACAAAAAGTAGAATTTGATGCTAAAGTTCGTAACCACACTATGGTTCACGACCAAGTTAGCCGTTTCTTCAATGGTTTCCGTCGTGATGCTCACCCGATGGCAATCATGGTTGGTGTAGTTGGTGCGCTTTCTGCGTTCTATCACAACAACTTGGACATCGAAGATGTTAACCACCGTGAAATTACTGCAATCCGCCTGATTGCTAAAGTTCCTACGCTAGCAGCTTGGAGCTACAAATACACAGTTGGTCAACCATTCGTTTATCCACGTAACGACTTGAGCTACGCTGAAAACTTCTTGTACATGATGTTTGCTACTCCTGCAGACCGTGACTACAAAGTTAACCCAATTCTTGCGAAAGCAATGGACCGTATCTTCACGCTTCATGCTGACCACGAACAAAACGCTTCTACGTCTACAGTACGTCTAGCGGGTTCTACTGGTGCTAACCCTTATGCATGTATCGCTGCTGGTATCTCTGCACTTTGGGGTCCTGCTCACGGTGGTGCGAACGAAGCCGTTCTTAAGATGCTTGATGAAATCGGCACTGTAGAAAACGTGGCTGGCTTCATGGAAAAAGTGAAGACTAAAGAAGTTAAACTCATGGGCTTCGGTCACCGTGTGTACAAAAACTTCGACCCACGCGCGAAAGTAATGAAAGAAACTTGTGACGAAGTTCTTGGTGCACTTGGCATCAACGATCCACAGCTTGCACTTGCTATGGAACTTGAACGTATCGCGCTTTCTGACGAATACTTCATTAAACGTAACCTATACCCTAACGTAGACTTCTACTCAGGTATCATCCTTAAAGCGATTGGTATCCCGACTGAAATGTTTACTGTAATCTTCGCTCTTGCACGTACTGTTGGCTGGATCAGCCACTGGTTAGAAATGCACAGCGGCCCTTACAAAATCGGTCGTCCACGTCAGCTTTACACTGGTGAAGTTCAACGTGACATCCAAGGTCGTTAATTCATTTAGAATTGATTACTAAAAAAACCACCCATATGGGTGGTTTTTTTATATCTTTCACTCCCTCTTATTTATTTTTACAATCAAAATTTTAATTATTTTTTGAAGAAAAAATGTAATCTACGCTTTATATGCAGCCTTATTTTACTTTTGATACTTTTTCATAAAATAGCCACGTACTATTTTAAATAAACAACAATATAATTTTTTCATTTTTTAAAAAATAGAAATCCAACTTAACAATTAAAATGATCCGCCAGATTTAAATGTTAATGATTCACATACACACCCTCACTCACTTCATTTGAATTCAGCATTTATTTATGCTTTTAGAATTAAACTCAACATCTATACTTATCTTCTACCCCCAATTTTTTTCTTTATTTATACCTTTAAAAATTATAAAAGTCTCATCAATAGACTTCTTACATTACCCCCTTTACTCTACTATGAGATGAAAAAAAGAGGTTAGGAATAATTATGAAAGAGGTTTATTCTAATTTTATACATTTTAAATACAAATTAAATTCATATACTAACAGCACATTAAAATATTTTATAGTTAATTTTTTATAATAAGCTCATATATAACATTAAGTAATATTAGAATATTATATTGTTATTCACCCTATTTATAAAAAACAAATAAAGCCATTTAATTACAGTCCATTACCAGTATATTTTTTATTTATTATTTACATTAAAAAGAATAGAAACACATCATTTATTTATTAATAAATTATTTCTTTTAATTTATTAGAGTTGTTTATTACAACAGTCTTACCCAAAAATAAAGATAGGACGAAAAAAATGGCTAATCGAAGTAATGAGAATGAAACAGAACATTCAAATCGCGGATTTGCAAGTATGGATCCCGAGAGACAACGTGAAATAGCAAGTAAAGGTGGTCATGCCGCACATGAAAGTGGGCATGCTCATGAATTCACCTCAGAGGAAGCCCGTGCAGCCGGTCAAGCTGCTCATAGAAGCGGACATGCTCATGAATTTACCTCGGAAGAAGCGCGTGAGGCAGGTGCGCGCAGCCATATGAATACACGCGGTCGCAGCCGTTATGATGACGACGATGACCGTGGTGGTCGCTCTGGTCGTAGCCGTTACGATGATGATGACCGTGGTGGCCGTGGTCGTAGCCGTTATGATGATGACGATGACCGGGGCGGTCGCTCAGGTCGTAGCCGTTATAACGATGATGATGACCGTGGTGGCCGTGGTCGTAGCCGTTATGA